>JBPYEM010000390.1:0-11091 GCA_051985205.1 Candidatus Limnocylindrales bacterium
AGCGGCGGCTCGGGACGTCGGACTGGGTGAGGACGGCGAGGACGCCCGGCATGGACCGGGCCCGGGTCGTGTCGAGCTGTCGGATCCGCGCGTGCGCACGGCCCGCAAGCAGGAGGCGGGCGTGGGCGAGACCCGGGAACGCGAGATCGCCGGTGTAGCGGGCCTGACCGGTCACCTTCGCCGGTCCGTCCGCCCGAACCCATGCCGGCTCGGCCGACGGCTGGTCGGCGGGCCTTGGGCTCGGTCCTCCGCTCACGGCAATCTCCCTCCAGGTGGTCCGCGGGACGCAGACGATACGGCCCGTCGCCCGCCGCGGTCCGCGCGGTTCGTCCTGCGGATCGAGGTCCTACGCGACCTCGCGGAGCTCGCCGGTGGCGACGTCGAAGAGCAGCCCGTGGATCGGCACCGGCCGGATCCAGGGATGCGCCCGCAGGCGCTCCACCTGCGCCCGGATCGAGTCCGCCACGTCCGGGAAGGTCCCGAAGTCGATCGGTGCGTCGCGCCCGGTCCGCTCGATGAGGCGGTCGCGGATCTCGCCGTCGGTCCGGTGCTCCAGGCCACAACCGGTGTGACCGATGACGAGGACCTCGTCCGTTCCGAGCAGCTCCTGGCTGACGACGATCGACCGGATCGCGTCGTCGGTCGCGAGCCCACCCGCGTTCCGGATGATGTGGGCGTCGCCGGTCCGGAGGCCGAGGGCCTCCTCGACGTCGAGGCGGGCATCCATGCAGGCGAGAACGGCGATCCCCGAGAGCGGCGCGGCCGTCAGCGCCGACCGGTCGAACGCCTCGACGTAGCGGCGGTTCTCGGCGAGGATCCGCGCGTACTCACCGTTCGGATCCGAATCCGCGCGCGCCGGACGCGGCTGGACCTCAGCCACGCAACGGCAAATCGTGGGCCGGCCCGCTGATGGCCCGCGCGCGACTCACGCTGCGGGCCCGCCGGGGCGGGCGAACTGATCCACCATCTCGCCGATCGTCATCTGGCCGTAGCGATCCGCGAGCTCGTTGCGGGCGAGCCGCCACATCGTCCGGAGCGGACGCGGCCCGGCGCGGTCCAGATCCTCGAGCCGGAGCGTCCCGAACCGCTCGATCCCTGGGATCGCCGCGAGATCGCGGGCGAGTCGTTGGGCCGCGAAGTTCACCGTGGTGTCCCGGTTGACGCCGGCTGCGGCGGGAGCGGATCGAACCGCCTCGGTCGCTCGCTGGCTGGCGGTCGTCAGCGTTGCGTCCGCCCGAGCGATCGCGTCGCGGGTCGCCGCCGCGCCTGCTGCGATCGCGGCCTCGGCGTCGGCACCTGCGCGCGCGGCCGATGTCTCGGCCTGGCGTCCGACGCTCCGCGCGTCGGCTGCGGCGTCGCGACTCATCGCGGCCGCCTCGCGGGAGGCGCCCGCCACGGCCTGGGACGCGGCCGCCACCCCTGCCGCGGCGTCACCGGCCGACGCACCGGCGCCCGCGCCGGCGGGCACCGGTGCGGGCGCGCCCGGTCGCGGACCTCGCGAACGGCTGAGCCCGCCACCTCCCCGGCGGCCGCTGGACCCGCCGCCACCCGTGCCACCGCCACCGCTCGGTCCGCCGCCACGGATCGCCCCGCTGATCAGCTCCGGCACGTCGAGGCCCGTCAAGCCCTTGACGACGGCTCCGGCCTCCGTGACGGTCCGCGTCGCGTTCTTCACGACGTCGGAGGCGCCCTCGGTCGAGAGGACCGTCATCTGGTCGATCGCGGCCATCGGCTCCGCCGCCGCGCGGACGATCTCGGGCAGCATCGAGAGGACGGTCTGGATGATCGCCGCCTCGTTGAACTGGCGATAGGCCTCGGCCCGCAGGGCCAGCGCCTTCGCCTCCGCCTCGCCCTTCGTGAAGACGATCCCGGCCTCCGCGTTCCCCTCGAGCTTCGTCTTCTCCGCCTCGGACTGGGCGTTCACGAGGATGACCCGGGCGTTCGCCTCGCCCTTCGTCACGTTCACCGCCGCCTCGGCCTGGCCGGCGAGCTTGACCCGCTCCGCATCGGCCTGGGCCTGGGCGATCCGAGCGAGCTTCTCGCCCTCGGCGCGTTTGACCGCAGCATCGGCGTCGGCTTCGGCCGGCCGCACGGTGGAAGCCAGGAGCTCCTTCTGCTTTCGAGCGGCCTCGAGGTCCGCCAGCTCGGTCTGCTTGCGGACGACCTCCTGGGTTGCCTCCGCCTGGGCGAGCGGGCCGGCCTGGGCAGCGCGCGCCTCCGCGGCCGCGATCTGCGTCTCGGTCTCGGCCTTCCGCAGCGAGACGTCCCGCTCGGCGTTGATCTTCACCTGGTTGGCCTCGGCCTCCCGGACCGCGGCCTCCTGGTCGGCGGCGGCCTTCGCCATCCGGGCGTCGCGCTCGCGCCGGGCCGTCTCCTGTTGGCCGATCAGCTCCATGTACCCGGACTCGTCACGGATCGCCTGGATCGTGAACGAATCGATCTGCAGGCCGGACGTCGCGAGATCGCCCTTCGCCGCCTCCTGGACAGCCTGCTGGAACTTCTGCCGGTCGAGGTTCAGCTCCTCGACCGTCAGCGTGCCGACGATCGACCGCAGGGAGCCCTCCAGGACGTTCTTCACGATCGAGTCGACCTGGTCCTCGGGAGCATCGAGGAATCGCTCGGCCGCGTTCCGGATCGATTCGTCGTCCGCTCCGATCTTGAACGTCGCCACACCCTGGACCGCGACTTTGATGCCCTGGCGCGTCACTGCATCCGTGAGCTGGACGTTGATCTGGCGGGCGGTGAGCTTGAGCTTGCCGATCTTGTGGAAGAGGGGCAGCACGACGATGCCCTGGCCCCGAACGACCTTCAGACCGGCCTCCTCGCCGGATCCGAGGGGCGTCGCTCGGCCTGACCGGATCAGCGCCTCGTTCGCGCCGGCGACCTTGTAGCGGCTGCCGAGGTACGCGAACAGCAACGCGACGATCACGATCGCCACGAAGACGACGATCACGCTCGTGTCGAACCTCAGGAAATCAGGCACCGGCTGTCCCTCCCGATCCGGCCCCATCGGCCGGCGTCCCGGCCGGTGGCGTCCCGGCCCCTCCCTGGTGGTCGCCCCCGACGTGCGGCGATGTCGCTCGAGCGAGCGGCTCGACGACGAGCCCGATCCCGGCGGTCCCGACGACGGTCACCGCCGTCCCGGCCGGGATGTCGACTGACGCGGTGGCGCTCAGCTCGTGGGTCTGGCCTTCGGCCTTGACCAGGACGCTGCCGAAATGCCCTGCCGGGATCCCGACCGCGACGGACGCCTGGCGCCCGACGAGGCTGGACGTCGAGAACGGGTTCGAGCCCTCGGACCGTCGGAGCATCGTGAACATCACGTAGACGATCAGGAAGCCGATCACCCCGCCGATCGTGCCGATGATCGCCGCCGGTCCGGCGTGCACGCCCAGGACCTGCGTCGCGAACAGACCGCCGACACCGAACATCGAGACGAACCCGAGCAGCAGCGGCATCAGCGAGACACCACCGATGTCGAACCCGATGTGGAGCGCGTCGAGGATCCCGCCCAGGATGTCGTCGACGAGGACCGTGACGAGCAGCAGCCCGCCGCCGACCAGCGTGCAGACGACGAAGATCAGGTCCTCGATCGGGACGTCGATCACGGGCCCGGTTCCCTCCTCCCCCACCGCCCGACGGGCGATCCGAGGTGGACAGGATACGACGGCTCCGGGCCTGATCGACCGGCGGGTCGCAGCCCGGCGATCAGTTCGTGGGGCCGAACAGGATCGAGAGCCAGGACTCCAGGGGCGTCTGTCGGTCCGTCGTCGCGCCGAGTCGCACCGACGCCGACCCCGGGGCGCCGTCCACCGGCGGCGGGACGCCCGGATCGAGGCTGAACGCGATCTCCTTCGGCGTTCCGAGCTGGTGACCGCGCGCCTCCTGGGCGACGTAGTTCGGTTGAACGATCAGATCTCGCTCCCGTTCGAGCGCGGTGACCTCGGCGGCGAGTGCGGCGTTGTCCTGGGCGAGCTGCACCGCCCGATTGGCGGCCGCCTGGGCATCGCCGACCTGGCGGGTGAAGACGACGACGATCCAGACGGCGACGAACGCCGCCGAGACCCACGCGACGCGACGCCGCGTGATCCCGGCGACCGACAGGCCCGCGAGATCCGTCGGGGCCCGACCGTCGTCCGTGTCGACCGGATCGGGCGTGGCGGTGTCCGGGGCGTCCGCGTCCGTGGGGGTCGCGCCGCGGGAACGTCGGTGACGGTGCGCGCTGAGGTCGTCCACGTCCCGCGAATCGTAGCTGCCCGCAGCTGACGTGTCAACGCGACAGACGTTGTGACAGCGAACCTGTCACGAGCGTGCCCGACCGTCTGCTAGACTCGCCTGATTTCGCACAGGCGTTCGATTTTCGAGGTGGTGATGCGGACCTACGCTCCGGCGCCGACGCAGGTGGTCCTCGACCGGATCCTCGAGGAGGAGCCGTCCCTCTCCGGCGGTGTCACGCATCACGCCGTCCTGCCCGCGCGGACGGCGGTCTGGGCGGATCATCCGGACTGGCTGGATCCCCGGATCAGGCAGGGTCTCGCCGCGCGAGGGATCGAGCGGCTGTACGCGCACCAGGCCGCCGCGATCGAGGCGGTCCGCGCCGGGAACGACGTCGTCGTCGTCACTCCGACCGCCTCCGGCAAGACACTCTGCTACGCCGTCCCGGTGCTTCAGGCGATCGCGGACGATCCCGCCGCGCGCGCCCTGTTCCTGTTTCCCACGAAGGCGCTCGGTCAGGACCAGGTCGCCGAGATCGGCGAGCTGTCGCGCGCCGCCGGACTCTCGATCTCGGCTGCGACGTACGACGGGGACACGCCCGCGCCGATCCGGTCGGCGATCCGTGGCGCCGGCCAGGTGGTCGTCACCAATCCGGACATGCTCCACTCGGCGATCCTCCCCCACCACACGAAGTGGTTCCAGCTGTTCGAGCAGCTCCGGGTGATCGTGATCGATGAGCTGCACACGTACCGGGGCGTCTTCGGCAGTCACGTCGCGAACGTCATCCGCCGGCTCCTGAGGCTCTGCGCCCATTACGGCAGCAGGCCGGTCATCGTCTGCTGCTCCGCGACGATCGCCAACCCGCTGGAGCTCGCGACGACGCTCACCGGAAGGCCGGCCGTCCTGGTGGACCGGAACGGCGCCCCGAGCGGCGAGCGTCACGTCCTCCTCGTGGAGCCGCCCCTCACGGATCGGGCGACCGGCGCACGCGGGTCCGCGATGACCGTCGCCCACCGGTGGGCCATGCCCTTCCTCCGCGCCGGTCGCCAGACCGTCGTGTTCGGACGGAGCCGGACGGCCGTCGAGATCATGCTGTCGACGCTCCGCGAGGCACTCCGCCAGGATCTCGGCCCGCGATCCCGCGTGCGGGGCTATCGGGGCGGCTACCTCCCCCTTGAACGGCGCTCGATCGAGCGCGGGCTGCGGGACGGCGAGATCCTCGGGGTCGTCGCGACGAACGCGTTGGAGCTCGGTGTCGACATCGGCCGGCTGGACGTCTCGATCCTCGCCGGCTATCCCGGCTCCGTGGCGGCGACGTGGCAGCAGATCGGCCGCGCCGGCCGTCGAGGCGAGACGAGTGTCGCGATCCTCGTCGCGTCCGGCGCCCCCGTCGATCGGTACGTCGTCCACCACCCGGAGTTCCTGCTCGACGGCCGGTCCGAAGAGGCGCGGCTGGATCCGGACAACCTGCACGTCCTGATCGCCCACCTGCGATGCGCGACCTTCGAGCTGCCCTTCGAACCGGGCGAGGTCTTCGGCCCCGCGCCCGCGGACGAGCTTCTGGCGTTCGTTGCGGAGTCGGGCCACATCCGGCAGGCGGACGACGGACGCTGGTACTGGAGCTCGGAGAACTTCCCGGCGTCGGAGGTGTCGCTGCGGAGCGCCGCGCCGGAGAACGTCGTGATCATCGACACGACCCCGGACCGGCCGCGGGTGCTCGGCGAGGTCGACCTGTTCTCCGCCCAGGTCCTCGTCCACGAGCGGGCGATCTACATGCACGAGTCGGTCCAGTACTACGTGGATCGTCTGGAGTGGGGCGAGCGGAAGGCGTACGTCCATCGGATCGACGCCGACCACTACACGTACGCGAACCGCGCCGTCACGCTGAAGCCGCTCGACGTGTTCGGTGACGCGCCCGCACCGGGCGGCCGTCGGATCCACGGGGAGGTGATGGTTGCGAGCCTCGTCACGCTCTTCAAGAAGCTGAAGTTCGGAACGGACGAGAACGTCGGCTGGGGACCCATCGACCTCCCGGAGCTCGAGCTCCAGACCACGGCCTACTGGTTGACGGCGGAGGGGGCCGGCAGCGGCTGGCGGCGCAACGAGCTCGACGTCGCGTTGATGGGGGCCGGTCGAGCGATCCAGACGGTCGCCGCCGTGCTCCTGATGGTGGACCCACGCGACCTCGGTCTCGTGACCCAGGTCCGCTCACCTCATCACGAGGCGCCGACGATCTACCTCTACGAAGCGGTCCCCGGCGGGATCGGGCTCAGCCCGCGCCTCTGGGAACGTCATGAGGATCTCATCGCGGCGGCCGCAGACCTGATCCGATCGTGCGATTGCGACACGGGCTGCCCGGCCTGCACCGGACCGCGACTCGAACCGGATGTCGATGCACGGGCTCTCGCGCTTCGGCTGCTGGATTCGTTGAGCGCTGCCGACTCGAGCGCGATGACGGAACTCCCGATGGCGGCACGGGCGTGACGGCCGGCAGCCTCGAGCGGCGACTCGCGAACTACCGGGCGACGCTCGCGAACACGCGCCGGGAGCCCGGGGACCGAGCCGATGGCGGCGTGGGTCGCGGCTCCGTGGAGCTCGGAGAGCGGCTGGCGGCGGCGGTCGACGGCGAGCTGCTCCTGGACCCGGCCGGACCGGTGGTCCGCTGCGAACCAGCCACCGTCGTCCTGCCGATCGATCGCGACCGTCTCGCAGATCTCCCCGGGCTTCCGCCAGCGGACGCGCCGCTCGTCTGCCTCGACACGGAGACGACGGGACTCGCGACCGCGTCCGGAACGGTCGCCTTTCTCGTCGGCCTCGGTTGGTGGGAGGCGGACCGGTTCCGACAGGTCCAGCTGCTGCTGCCGGACCACCCCGCGGAGCCAGGGCTGCTCGCCCGCGTGGCGTCGCACCTGCCGGCCGATGCGTGGCTCGTGACCTACAACGGCCGCGGATTCGACTGGCCACTGCTCGTCGCCCGCTGGCGGATGGTCCGCTCCGCGCCGCCGCCGCTCGCGGGCCACCTCGACCTCCTGCCGTTCGTCCGGCGCGTTCTCCGGCACCGTTTGTCGGACGCCCGCCTGCGCACCGTCGAGACGGAGGTTCTCGGGACGTTCCGGATCGGCGACGTGGACGGCTGGCAGATCCCGGGCAGGTTCCTGGACTTCCTCCGCGGCGCGCCAGCCGAGCCATTGCTCGATGTCGTCCGGCACAACCGCGAGGACGTCCGCTCGCTGGCCCGCCTGCTCGCACGGATCGACGTCGACTATGCGGATCCGGTCGCTCGGCCGTCGGCACCGCGTGGCGACCTCGCCGGCCTCGCTCGCGCGTTCGCCCGGGTTCGTCGCCTGGAGGATGCCTTGACCTGTCTCGACGATTCGTTGGCCTCGGAGCCTTCCTCGAGATCGACCGGTGTCGACGACGACGAGGCGGCAGATGGTCTCGGCCGTCCGTGGTGGCATCCGCACGGGGTGGCCGACGTCGGCGGATCGCGACGCCGGGCGCGTTGGACCAGCGTGGTGGCCGGCCGCCTCGACTCGCCATGGACCGTCGAGCGGGTCCGGATCGAACGGGCGCGTCTGCTCCGGAGGATGGGCCGCTTCGAGGAGGCCGCCGCGGCCTGGCGGGACCTGACGGCGGGCAACGGCGCGATCGCCGTGCACGCCTGGGTCGAGATCGCGAAGCTCCGCGAGCATCGCCTCGGCGACCGCCACGGCGCGATCGAGGCGACGGCCCGTGCCGCGACGATCGCGGAGCACCGGCGGCGTCTCGGGATGGGCGATCCGGTCGTCGAGCTGGCCATCGCAGCCAGGTTGCGCCGGCTCCATCGCCGGGCGAGTGATGCGACCGCCATCGCCGTGTGACGTCGCCGCCCCCGGCCGTGCCGCGTCAATCAGCCGCGGATCACGGGGACTTCGTGTCCGGGTTCGGGATCATCGCGTCGGTGACCTGGTGCAGCAGATCGTGGTAGGAGGCAATGAACGCGCGCAACGTCCTCGCCGTCGGCGGGAAGAAATCGAATTCGTCGACGCGCAATGCGTCCGGCTCGTACGCCCGGACGAAGTCCGGATAGTGCTGCGCGAGCTCCGCCACGATCGCCGGGTCCACCGGATCGTCGATGCGAGGTCGAACCTCCACGGACGATGCGTTGAACCGCTTCTGCCAGGCGGACGGCATCGTGATGACGACGTCGCCCCCGATCAGCTCGGACCAGTGGTACTGGTGGCGGATCGCGGCGCCGAGCAGCCGCGCGCGGAAGCCCCGGTCGCGAAAGATCGCGTAGGCCCGCTTGAAGACGGCGATCCCGGACCATGGGAGGGCGGCCGGGTCGGCGATGATCCCGTCGCGCTCAGTCTGGACGCGGAGCCAGTCCTCGATGCGGCCCATCATGATCGTGACGACCGGGCCCATGGAGTCCGTCGGCTCGGCGCCCGCCGCGCGGCGCTCGATCCCGCGCTCGATGGCCTCGGCCGCTGCGACCGCCTGGGCGACCGAGAAACAGACCGTCGTGTTGACGCTGACGCCGCGTCGGCTCGCCTCCTCCATCGCCCGCAGGCCGGCCGCCGTCGCCGGGAACTTCACGATGATGTTCGGCGCGAGCCCGTCGAAGTGGAGGCCCTGCGCGACCATCCCGTCCGGATCGCGATAGAGGGTCGGGTCCGTCTGTGTCGAGAGCCTGCCCTGCCGGCCGCTGAACGCCTCGAACGCGGGAAGTAGCAGGGGTGCCGCCCGGGTCGACATCTTATCGACGACCGCCCACGCCAGGTCGGATTCGGTCGCCGTGGGACGCTCGGCGGCAAGCTGCTTGACGCGGTCGCGCCAGCGCGCGGGCTCCTGCTTCCACACGTCGGTCACGATCGTTGGGTTGGCGGTCGCTCCCACCGCCCCGAACGAGACGGCGTACTCGAGCTCGGGGATCGAGCAGGAGTCGTTCCAGATGTCCGTCGCGGTCGTGGCGATCGTTCGCCCGAGCGGCGTGTCGGCGAGGGGCGGAGCGGGAAGCTCGGCGAGCGTCATCTGACGACTCTACTCGGCGGCGGCGACGCGTTCCACGGCCATCGCCACGGACCCGCCGCCACCAAGACACAGGGTCGCGAGCCCATAGCGGCCATCACGCCGGCGCAGCTCATGGAGGAGCGTCGCGACGATCCGAGCCCCGGACGCCCCAATTGGATGACCGAGGGCGATCGCCCCGCCGTTCACGTTGACCTTGTCCCAGTCGAACCCGAGCTCGCGACCGTCGGCGAGCGTTTGCGCCGCAAACGCCTCGTTGATCTCGATGAGGTCGAACGCCTCCAGGGGCAGCTCGATCCGGTCGAGCAGCCGGCGCACCCCCTGCACCGGCGCGAGGAAGAGCCACTTCGGCTCGACCTCGGCCTGCGCGTAGCCGACGATCCGGGCCAGCGGCCGCAGGCCGAACCGCTCGACCGCCCGCTCGCTGACCACGACGGTCGCAGCGGCGCCGTCGGTGATGCCCGGAGCATTGCCCGCGGTCACCGTTCCGGTCGTCGCCTCGCCCCGGTCGGCGCCGGTCGGCAGGTCGAAGACCGGCTTCAGCTTCGCCAGCGCCTCGAGCGACGTGTCGCGTCGCGGGCCCTCATCCGTGTCCACCACGGTTTCGCGGCCCTTGGCGTCGCGAACGGTGACCGGCGCAATCTCCTCGGCGAACCGACCGTCGTCGATTGCCGCGATCGCTCGCTGATGGGACCGGAGCGCGAACGCGTCCTGGTCCTCGCGACTGATGTCGTCGCGGATGGCGACGCGCTCAGCGTGGGTGCCCATGTGGCAGCCCTCGATCGCACACGTCAGGCCGTCCGCAACGGCGGAGTCGACGATCGTCCCATTGCCCAGCCGATACCCGAACCGCGCATTGGGCAGGAGATACGGCGCCAGGTTCATGTTCTCCATGCCGCCCGCCACGGCGATCTCGGCGTCACCGGCCCGGATCTCCGACGCCGCGAGCATGATCGACTTCAGGCCCGAGCCGCAGACGCGGTTGATGGTGGTCGCAGAGGTCGTGTCCGCGAGACCGGCCGACAGCGCCGCCTGACGAGCCGGGGCCTGACCCACCCCCGCCTGGAGCACCTGGCCCATCAGGACCTCGTCGACCGGGGTGCCCTCCGGCAGCCCGGACCGTTCCACGGCGGCGCGGATCGCGACTCCGCCGAGGACGGTCGCCGGCGTCCCCGACAGGGCCCCGGCGAACTTCCCGATCGGCGTCCGGGCGGCGCTCGCGAGGAAGACCTGGCCGTGGCGACCGGCGAGACCCTCGACCATCAGGGCAACGCTCGCGTCGGGAGCGCCATCAGCGCGTCCGCGGGAACCCGAGATCGATCTTCGAGGTGCCCGGGTCCGGCCAGCGCTGAGTCACGATCTTGGCCCGCGTGTAGAACTGGATTCCCTCGGGGCCGTACATGTGGAGGTCGCCGAACAGCGAGCCCTTCCAGCCACCGAAGCTGTAGTAGGCGACCGGCACCGGGATCGGCACGTTGATCCCGACCATCCCCGCCTGGGCCTCGAACTGGAACTGACGGGCCGCACCGCCATCTCGGGTGAAGATCGCGGTCCCGTTGCCGTACGGGTTGTCGTTGACGAGCCGGACGGCGTCCTCGTAGGTGTCGACGCGCATGACCGTCAGCACCGGTCCGAAGATCTCGTCCCGGTAGGCGTCCATGTCCGTCGTGACGTGGTCGATCAGCGAGACGCCGAGGAAGAACCCGCCGTCGGACTCGTCGTAGAGCGGATGGTCGCGACCGTCGGCGACGACCGTCGCGCCCTGCTCCTTGCCGGAGTCCAGGTACGAGGCGACCTTGTCGCGGTGCTGGCGGGTCACGAGCGGGCCCATCTCGGCCTCGGGATCCGTGCCGGGACCGACCTTGA
>JBPYEM010000391.1:0-2243 GCA_051985205.1 Candidatus Limnocylindrales bacterium
CATCCGGACGTCGAGATCTACTGCGCCGCGCTCGACCGCCAGCTGAACGAGAAGGGCTACATCCTGCCGGGTCTCGGTGACGCCGGAGACCGCCAGTTCGGGACGGGGAAAGCCGGCTGACGATGCGATCGGGGGTCCGCGGCCTCGCCGCTCGGCTCGCCGCGTGGTCGGCCGTCCTCGCGATCGTGGTGGGCTGTGGCGGCTCGAACGCGCCGCCCGTCGAGACCCCCAGCCCGACCGCGTCGCCGACCGCGACCGCCACGGCCGCCCTCCGACCATCGGCCTCGCTGGCGCCGGACCCGGCGACCGCGGCCCTGCAGGCTTTCGTCGCGTTCGCGACGGATCCGAAGACCACGTACCAGGGGACCTTCACCGGCCATCAGCGGGCGACCGTCACGATCGTCGACATCACGAAGGGCGTCCTCGCGGTCAGCGGGCCGGACGTCCTCGTTCGGGCGACCTTCACGTTCCCCCAGGGCGACGCGTACGTCGTGGAGCATCGGTATGTCGGACGCAGCGCGTGGCTTCGCGTCGCGACGAAGGCATGGGAACGACTCACGCCGTTCGATGCGACCCAATCCATGGGTGCGTTCGCCGGCGTGCACAGCGCGGCCGACGTCACGCCGCTCGGCCCGGTCACGATCAAGGGCAAGACGGACTACAAGCTCCGGATCCCATCGGCGATCGTGAACCCGGTGATGGTGCCGGCGACGAACCTGACGGATCGCACCGTCACCGAGAGCCGGATGGACCTCATCGTCGATGCGGCCGGTCACCCGATCAGCGGCGAGTCGGACATCACCGGGCGGGGCCGAGTCTCCGGTCAGCTCCAGGAGATCGCGATCGACCTCACCGTGACGTTCACGAAGGTCGGCACGCCGGTGTCGATCGCGGCGCCGTAACCGGATCGCCTGCTTACGCCAGCGGGACGATGATCACGTACTTCCCGTACCAGAGCTTGTCGTAGGCCGACGACGCGTCGGTCTCGAGGTACGTGTCGAGCGGCGACGCCGCCGCGGAGTACTCGACGTGGCTGTACCCGTTGGGATCGCTGACGGACACGGCGCTGACGCTGAACGCGCCCCGCCGGGGGTCGGCGGTCGAGATGAAGCCCGTCATCACGACGGCGTGCCCGCCGTGGAGGACGAGGAAGCCGACGGGCTTGCCCGTCATCGTGATCTGCTTCGCCGCTCGCGACAGTGCCGCGGACTTCGACGCGTAGGCCTCCCACGCGTAGTTGGTGGGAACGTGGGCGGCGGTCGAGTAGTAGGTCGCGGCCCGCGACCAGCCAAGCGGGTCCGAGCCCCGCTGGGTCTTGTCGTTGAGGGCGTCGCGCGGCTGCTCGTAGGCGAGGATCGACAGCTGCGACAGGTTCAGGTCCCGTCGCGCGATCAGGTTCTCCATCATCGCCGTGGCAGCCGCGGTGCACGTCCGGTTGTCGACCTGTCGCTCATACGCGGCGGGGAAGTACAGCTCTCGGCTGAAGCTCGTCGGCTGGCGAGCCCCGAGGGTTGCAGCGGCGGCCGGCGTCGCGGCGACGATCGCGATCGAGACGCCCACGAGCCATCCGAGGGCGAGACGGAGGTGGGGGCGGCGGAGGCGTGCGGACATCCGTTCCTCCCGTCGACCGATGCTTCGAGGCCTCGCACCGAGCGTAGGCAGTCTAGGCCGTCGGGCAACCCCGACGATCGTCCATCGGCGCCCACAGGACGATCGGGCCGGGAGGACCGGTCGCCGTCCGCGTCAACGGGGAGCGGCCGGAATCGCGATGGCCGGTCCTCGCGGACCGGCCATCGCCTTGTTCGTGACCGTCGATTGGTCGGCCTACTTGCCGCCCTCGGTGAGGGTGACGGTCTGCTTCTGGAAGCTCGCGCCCTTGGTGTCGACCGAGCTGCCGAGCGCGGTCAACGCCTTCTGGGCGAGATCCGTCCGCGTCGCATCCGCTGCCGGAGCGGCCTTCAGGACCTTGTACGTCGTTGCGATCTGGACCGTCTGGTCGTAGGCGGCCTTGTCGAGCAGGCCGATCCCGTTCGGTGAGGGCCAGATCAACGCGTTGATCTCGTTCATCTGCCAGGCCTGATGGCTCGCGCCGAGCTGCGACCCGTTCTTCAGGACGATATCGACGCATTTCTGCTGGTTGTCGCGGCAGTAGATCCAGCCCTTGAACGACGGCTCGAGGAACTTCTCGGCGACGTCCGCGTTGCTGCCCTGCGCGAGCCATTTCGCGCTGGCGAAGATCTGGT
>JBPYEM010000392.1:0-2752 GCA_051985205.1 Candidatus Limnocylindrales bacterium
GTGGCAGCGCCCAGCGATCTGAGGCGGTCGGTCGTTGGCGGGCGCGCGGTCGGCGGCGCGGTCCGGAGGGCGACTGCCGATCCGGCGACGCGCGCCGTCCCGGAGGACGACTTCCGACAAGACCCCCTCTTCGCGATTTCTCTATGCGCATATCCGCGTCGCGGGGTGGACCGGACCGCGGGCGCCATCCGGACGTGCGATGCATCACGAGCCGGGCCGAGGTCTCCCCGCTACGCCAGGGACGCGGCAACCAAGACCGCCGCGGAATATGCACATAGCGGCATCGGCGACACGGGGTGGTCTCGCGCGAGCGGGCCGCGCAACTCGGCGTCGTCTCGCGCGGGCGGGCCGCGCAACTCGGCGTCGTCTCGCGCGACCGGGCCCGCGAGCGGACTCGCCGGCAGCCGCCTCATCACGCGAGAGCGACTGACATCCGGCCGTAACTTCCCCGTCCGGGCGCGGCGGCGTCGCGTGCCGCGCAGTCGGTCTACCATGGCCGCACCGATGGCCGACTCAGCCTCTTCCCCTGCGATCGTCGCGACCGAACTGTCGCTCGGCGCCGCCCGGGAGGCGTACGACGAAGCGGTTCGGCAGGCGCGCGAAGAACGGTGGGGCCGCCTCCTGTTCGACCGCGATCCGAGCCTGTGGTCGAAGAACGAGCGCGTCCAGTCGGCGATCGCCGACCGGCTCGGCTGGCTCGACAGCCCCGGCCATTTCACGACCCAGATCGGCGCCCTCGAGGCGTTCGGTGAGGCGATCCGCGACGCAGGCTTCACCGCCGCCGTCGTCGGCGGCATGGGCGGCAGCAGCCTCGCCCCGGAGGTCTTCCGCGAGGTCTTCGGCTCGGCCGACGGCTGGCTCGATCTTCGCGTCCTCGACTCGACCGACCCGGCGGCCGTGGCCGCGATCGCCGGTGACCTGAACCCGCTCTCGACCCTCTGGATCGTCGCGAGCAAGTCCGGAACCACGACGGAGCCGCTCGCCTTCCAGGCCTACCAGTGGGATCGCGCCGAGCGGGCCCTCCGCGAGCACGGGGCCAGGGACTTCGAGCACCCCGGCGAGCTGATGGTCGCCGTCACGGACCCGGGCAAGAGCCTCGAGGCGATCCCCCATCACGATGACCTGCGCGAGGTCTTCCTCAACCCGCCCGACATCGGTGGCCGCTACTCCGCGATCAGCTACGTCGGACTGGTTCCGGCCAGCCTGATCGGCGTCGACCTCGATCCGCTCCTCGAGTCCGCCACCGGGATGCTGGAGGCGTGCACCGCGACGGAGCCCGACGACAACCCGGGCGTCTCGCTCGGCCTCGCGATCGGGACGCTCGCGAAGAACGGCCGCGACAAGCTCACGCTCCTCGCCGACCCCGCGATCGCCAGCCTCGGCGCGTGGCTGGAGCAGCTCCTCGCTGAGAGCACCGGCAAGCACGGAACCGGGATCGTGCCCGTGGACCGCGAACCGATCGGCGAGATCGGCGCCTACGGCAACGACCGCGTCTTCGTCCGGATCACGCTCGCCGGCGGCGATGACTGGACGGCCGGCGATGCCTTCGCCGAGGCCGCGGAGTCGGCCGGCCATCCGGTCATCCGGCTCGGGCTGGCGGATCCGATCGACATCGGTGGCGAGATGATCCGCTGGGAGGTCGCGACGGCGATCGCGGGCGCCGTCCTGGGCATCGACCCGTTCGACCAGCCCAACGTCGAGGAGGCGAAGGAGCTGACGCGCAAGGTCCTCGCCGGCGCGTCGTCAGGCGAGCACCCGGCGGAGCCGGCCCGGCCGCTCGTCGATGACGAGCCAACCGGCCTCGCGCTCCACGGCGACGCGCCCATGCGGTTGACGGCCGGCGACGGAACGCTCGTCGGCGAGCTCGCCCGACACCTCGCGCGGCGCAAGCCGAACGCGTACCTCGCCCTCCAGGCGTTCATCGCGCCGTCCGACGCCGCAACGGCGTCGATGGATCGGATCCGGGCGCTGCTCCGCGACGCGACGCGGAACGCGACGACCGCCGGCTACGGGCCGCGCTTCCTCCACTCGACCGGACAGCTCCACAAGGGCGGACCGGCGACCGGCTGGTTCCTCCAGCTCACCTCGGACCACCCGAAGGACATCCAGATCCCCGGTTGGCCGTACACCTTCGGGCGACTCATCGATGCCCAGGCGGAAGGTGATTTCGCGGCGATCGAATCCCACGATCTGCCGATCCTGCGGGTCCACCTCCGGGATCCGGAGGCGGGTCTCGTGGCGCTCGAAGGCGCGCTGCGCGAGGCGCTCGCGAGGGGCTGAGCAAGACCAGCGCCGGTGCGACCGGCCCACCATCCATCAGGGAGGCGAAGGATGCGGATCGGGTTCGTCGGACTCGGGCGGATGGGCGCGAACATGGTGCGCCGCCTCCTCAAGGACGGCCACGAGGTCGTCGCCTTCAACAGGACGCCGGAGAAGACCAAGGAGATCGAGGGCGAGGGTGCGATCGGCGCCTACTCGATCGCCGACCTCGTCGCCAAGCTCGAGAAGCCACGCGCGGTCTGGATCATGGTCCCGGCCGGCGACGCGACCGAGGCCCAGATCGCCGAGCTGATGGAGCACCTCGAGCCCGGTGACACGATCATCGACGGCGGCAACACGAACTTCCACGACGATCAGCGCCGCCACGGCGAGCTCGCGACGAAGAACGTGAACTACGTGGACGCCGGGACGTCCGGCGGGATCTGGGGATTGCAGGTCGGCTACTGCCTGATGGTGGGTGGCGATGAGGCGG
>JBPYEM010000393.1:0-4319 GCA_051985205.1 Candidatus Limnocylindrales bacterium
TCGACGGTCGGGGTGATCCGGATCTGGCGCGGCTTCACCTGCTCCGCCTTCGGGATGCTGAGCTTCAGCATGCCGTGCTCGAATGAAGCAGTCGCTTTGTCCGCCTCGAGGCCGGACGGCAACGAAACCGTGCGGTAGACCGAGCTGTGGCGGATCTCGCGGACGAGGTTCTCGCCCTCGCCTTCCTTCCGCTCGTCGCGGTGCTCGCCGCGGATCGTCAAGGTCCCGTTCTCGACGGTGATGTCGACGTCCTCCGGCTTGATGCCTGGCATCGCCGCCTCGACGATCAGCGCGTCCTTCGTGCTGGTGACGTCGAGCGGGAGCGTGCCGAGCTGGTCGTACGACCCGCCGGATGAGCGGACGAAGCTGTCCTCGAAGAGGCGATCCATCGCCGAACGGAGCGACATGAGCTCGCCGAACGGCGAGGGACGGCGCACGATGGTCATCTCGTGGACCCTCCTTGCTGTGATCGTGGGCCCGGAATGGAGTCCGCCGGACCTCGGTTTGGTGGATATGCCTGACCATAGAACCTTGACAATGGCGTTGTCAAGAAGGTTGTGAATTCTTCGGCGGCCAGCAGGCGATCCGACGGCGACGGTTCGTGATCCGCCCGCTCGCCGCGCGTCAGCCGAGACCGACCGTGGCGGCGATGGCGAAGGCTGCGTCCACCTGGTCGCCGGCCTCGAACTGGCCGTCGAACAGGGCTCGCGCGCGCCGTCGTCGCGCCGGGTCGCCGTTCGGACCGACGAGCACCTCCCAGGCGAAGCCGGCGACGTCCTGAACCGCCCAGTCGACCCGGTAGTGGGCGAGCAGCTCCCGATCGACGTCGTAGGGTCCGTAGCCGGCCTCGAACGCGTCCGCCTCCACGTCAGCGACCCGGCCGGCGACGACCGAGCCGCGCACGAACATCAGGTCGCGTTCGCGGGGAGCGAGCAGCGCCTCGTCCCAGTCGATGACGCGGATGCCACCGTCCGGGGTCACGAGCACATTGTTCGCGTGCAGATCCGCGTGGCATGGCACGAACGACGCCCGGAGCAACTCGGCATCCCGCTCGCGGATGCGCCTCGCGAGCGTCTCGGACAGGCGGACCAGGTCGCGGATCCGGCCTCGTCGGGCGCGCCAGCCTTCGCGAACTCGGAGCGAGTCTTCGTCCCGATCGCCCGGTTCCCGGCGGTCAACGAGGCGATCGATCGACCGTGCCTGGGCGGCCGCCGCCGCGCCGAATCGTTCGACCTCGAGGACGGACCGAACGGTGGCGGGGAGCGTGGCGGCGTGCATCGCCGCCGCGAAGGCGCCGAGTCGTCGCCATCCTTCGAGCGGAAGCCCAGCGTCCATCGCGGTCGGGCCGTCGATCAGCGGCATCACGACCGCCGTCCGGCCACCGATGTCCAGCCAGCTCGCGCCGCCGAGGGTTCGCAGAGGCGCGACCGGCTCCAGGAGACCGAGCTCCTGGAGCGCCAACGGGAGGGCGATCGCGGCCGGTCGGAGGGACGGTCGGACCTTCACGAAGAGCCGCCGGCCGTCGCGCGCCCGGCAGCGCCACGTTCGGGCAGCCGCATCCGCGCCGGAGTCGATCTCCTCGATCGCGGCGACGTCGATCCTGTACCAGGAGCGGAGCGCCGCCGTCAGCGTCGCGAAGTCAGCCAGCGGCGGCGGATCGTCCGAGGGCGTCGCGCGTCGTCGCGGTGCGTCGCTGCTCAACCTGCCGCGGAGGCGGCGACCGGCGGGTCTGTCGGGCGCTCGCCGACCCACCGCACGACGACCGTGCTGAGCGCGATGCTGAGCGCGACCGCGGCCACGATCGCGACGTAGAGGTCGCCCGAGATTGCGCCCGCGGCCACCGCCGCGGAGCCGAGGACGAACGAGAACTCGCCGACCTGGCCGAGCCCGACGGCGAGCTGCAGCGGCCGGACCGGCAGGCGCGTCAGACGCGCGAGCAGCCAGACGACCGCGATCTTGCCGACGACGATCAAGGCGCCGAGGAGCACGAGCCAGCCCAGCCCGCGGATCAGCGAGTCCGGCTCGATGAGCGTGCCGATCGCCACGAAGAACAGGACGGCAAAGAGGTCCCGGAATGGCAGGAGCCGTCGACGCGCCTCGGCCGCTTCGGAGCTCTCCGTGACAGCGAGGCCGCCGACGAAGGCGGCGAGCGCGAGGGGGACTCCGAAGACGTTCGAGCCGGCGCCGGCCAGGGCGAGGCCGGACGCGACGGACACGATCAGGAACAGGTCGTGCTCCGCGTGGAGGACCCGCAGCGCGATCGGGATGAGGCGGGCGACGGCGACGGCGAGGACGAGGAACGCCACGAGGCCGATCACCGCCTGGTCCAGCGGCCGCCCGCCCACGCCGAGCAGGGCAAGCAGCACTGCGGCGATCGCGACACCGGTCGTGTCCTGGATCGCGCTCCAGCCGAGGAGGGCGTCCTCGGTGGATCGGTCGGTCGTCCGGCGGCGGCTCCGGGTGATGTTCACGATCACGACGGACGACGACATCGCGACGGACAGCCCGATCAGCGCGGCCGCGAGCGGCGCGAGCCCGGCGATGACGAGCGCCACGGTCGAGGCCGCCGTGGTGCCGACGACCTGGAGCGGCGCCGCGAGGACGAGGCCGCGCTGCTCGCGCCGGATGCGGAGGATGTCGACCTCGATGCCGACCTCGAAGAGCAGCAGGACGACGCCCAGATCGGCGAGGAGCTGGAGCTGCTCGCGATCCGCGACGTAGCCTGGCGTGAACGGGCTGACGACGACGCCGAGGGCCAGGTAGCCGACGACGGCCGGCAGGCCCACCCGGCGGGCGATCCAGCCGGCGACGACCGCGCCGAGCAGCAGGACGCCGATCTCGAGGATCGGGCCGGCGGTGTGCTCCATCGGCCCGATGGTAGCCCGGTCCCGGGCGGGGTCAGCCGGCGACGACGCCCTCCGCGTCGCCGATCAGCTGCTCGTGGAGGATCGCCTGGCAGTCGCCCTTGCCGATCGCGATGACCTTGTCGCCCTCGGCGAGGATCGTGTCCGGGCGCAACGGCGTGGCGACGCCATCGCGGACCACGGCGAACAGGGAGCAGCCCTCCGGCACGGGGATGTCCTTCGGCGCCCGGCCGATGGCCGGCGATCCCGGCTGCAGGTGCGCTTCGATGAGCTCGAGCTCGCCCTCGCCGAGCGCCGCGAGGTGCAGCAGCTCGTGGACGGGGATGTCCTGCTCGATCGAGCCCAGGATCATCCGCGTCGGGCTGATCAGCTCGTCGACGCCGAGGTGTTTGAAGAGCTCCTCGTTCTTCGGGTTGTTCACCCGGGCGATCGTCCGCGGGACGTCGAAGTGGTGCTTCGCCATCTGGCAGATCACGAGGTTGTCCTCGTCGTCGCCCGTGACCGCGGCGACGATGTCGGCGCGATTCGCCCCGGCCTCCGCGAGGTACTTGCCCTCGCAGCCGTCGTGGGAGATGACGATCGAGCCGATCTCGTCGGCGATCTGGTTGGCCCGGTCACGGTCCTTCTCCATGAGGACGACCTCATGGCCGTTGTCGATCAGCTCCTTGGTCAGGTAGTAGCCGACCTTGCCGCCACCGATGACGAGCACGAACACGACTCAGCCCTCCCGGGCGTTCGTCGACGCCAGCGGCGTCGCGTTGTTGACGTCCGGACTGCCTGGGACCGTGTCCGGGCCCGGGGCCGTTCCGGCCGTCGGCGGCGGTACCTCGCCCGACCCGCCTTCGGCGAGCGGCGCGGTCCCGATGGGGCCGGCGGTGGCGCCGCTGCCGGGGCCGCCCGGACCGGCGACGCCGGCCGCGGCCGAGTCCGCGGCGTGGTGCTCACCGCCCGGATGCTGTCCGGTCGGGGCGGAGAGACCCGGCCCGAACGAGAGCCCGAGCTCCAGGTAGTCGCTGACCGCCTGGCCCATCAGGTTCGTCCGGCAGAGCGTCGCGAGGCCGAGGTCCGCGTACGCGTTCGCGCGAAGCGGGTCGTTGATCTTCGCGATCACCTGCTTCGCGCCGAGCGCCTCCGCGGCGAGCTGGCTCGCCATGACGTTCCGGTTGTCGCCCTCGGTCATCGCCATGAACAGGTCGGCGCCTTCGGCACCGGCCCGGCGGAGGGTGTCCTCGTCGGTGCCGTCGCCGCGGATCGCGGACCCGCGGAACGACCCCGGCAGGCGGTCGAATGCCGACGTGGAGATGTCGACGATGATGACGTCGTGCCCGGCCCGGTCGAAGCTGTCCGCGAGGACCGATCCGACCCGACCGCACCCGACGATGACGGTCTTCACTTGGACTCCTTCTCGAGCGCCTCGTCCCCGATCGGCTCACGCACGACCCAGACGGCGCAGGG
>JBPYEM010000394.1:0-2504 GCA_051985205.1 Candidatus Limnocylindrales bacterium
GGTGGTGGGGGCGTCGGAAGCGGCGGCGTCGCGCGCCTGCTGCTCGGTGGTCATCGGATCGAACCTCGTGGGGTGTGGAGCGTCGGAGGCGGCCGGGCGGCCGCGGGTGTGTTCGATCGATGGTACGCCGGGTCGAGCTCGCCTCCCCGGTTAAGCTCAGTCCTCCGGCGCGCCCTCGATGAACCGTTCCGCGGCAGCCATTGCCGCGCCGACGATCCCGGCGTCGTTGCGGAGGGTCGCGGGCACCACCGGCGGGCGAACCGTGAGCCGCGGGACGAACTTGTCCGCGTTCTTGCTGACCCCGCCGCCGAGGATCAGGAGGTTCGGCCAGAAGAGCCGGTCGATCGCGTGGAGGTGCTCGTCGAGGTCGGCCGCCCACGCCTTCCACGAGAGCCCGCGCCGGACCCGCGCCGAGGCCGCCGACCGCCGCTCGGCGTCCCGGCCGCGGATCTCCATGTGACCGAGCTCCGTGTTCGGCACGAGCACGCCGTCGTTGAACATGCCGGAGCCCAGCCCCGTCCCGAGCGTGAGGACGAAGACCACGCCGTGGGAATCCCGCCCCGCGCCGAACCGCATCTCCGCAAGACCGGCCGCGTCGGCGTCGTTCAGGACGACGACCGGTCCCGGCAGTGGCGTCTTCAGGTGGCCGGCCAGATCGAACTCGACCCAGCTCGGGTCGATGTTCGCCGCGGTCTTCGTCACGCCGTCGATGACGACGCTCGGCATGGTGACGCCGATCGGCAGGCCCGTGCCGTCGACCTTCGCGTCCGCGATCGCGCGTTTCACGATCCGGACGATCGCCGGCACCACGACGCCTGGCTCCGACGGCTGTGGCGTCGGCACCCGGAGACGGGCCGAGACCAGCGCGCCCGTCGTGACATCCACGACGGCCGCCTTGATCCCGCTGCCGCCCACATCCACGCCGACGGCGATCCGGCGCGTGGCCTCCTCCATCGGTCCGTCGTCTCCCGTCGGTCTCAGAAGTAGTTGACGGTGATCCCGCCGTCGATGACGAGGTTCGCCCCGTTCGTCCAGCGACTCTCGTCGGACGCGAGGTACACGGCGACGTGAACGACCTCCTCCGGCTTGCCGAACCGACCGGTCGGGTTCCGGGCGAGCCGGATCCGCTTCGCCTCCTCATCCTTCACGAGCCAGTCCATCAGGAGCGGGGTCTCGATGGGGCCGGGCGAGATCGCGTTCGTCCGGACGCCCTTCGGGGCGAACTGGACGGCGAGGCTCTTCGTCAACGCGAGGACCGCCCCCTTCGAGGCGGTGTACGCGTCCTGGGGCACGGAGCAGCCGAGGATCGCGACGAACGAGGCGATGTTGATGATCGAGCCGGAGCCCTGGTCGACCATCTTCGGGATCGCGTACTTGCAGCCGAGGAAGACGCCCCGGAGGTTCACCGCCATGACCTTGTCCCAGGTCTCGACGTCCGTGTCGATGACCGAGTGGTCCGCCGCCGGCATGATGCCGGCGTTGTTGTACAGGGCGTCGACCCGGCCGAACGTCGCGACGGCGTGGTCGACCATCTTCCTCGCGGCGTTCTCGTTCGAGACGTCGGCGACCATCGCGGTCGCCTGCCCGCCGGCGGTCCGGACCTCGTCGGCGGCGGACTCGGCGACGTCCTCCGCGACGTCGACGCACACGACCTTCGCGCCCTCGGCGGCGAACATCCGGGCGGCCGTGCGACCCATCCCGCTCCCCGCGCCGGTGATGATCGTGACCTTGTCCTCGAGCCGCACGGAAGCCCTCCTTGCCGACCGCTCCCGGATCGACGGAGCGTGGCCGTGATGGTACTCGCGCGCTCTCGCGCCGGACGCCTGTGGCGGGCGGTCAGGCGACGGCCGACAGCTCCGCTCCCGACTTGATCGCGTCCTCGCGGAACCGGTCGATCTCGTCTGGGTCATCGGCCGCCGCCCGGACGAGCGTCATCACCCGCGACGCACCGGCCTCGCGGTACGCGGCGAGGAGCTCGGCGCGGTCCGGTGCCGCGTCGAGCTGCTCCCACCAGATGTGGGCCGACACGGCCAGGGTTTGCGGATCCCGGCCGATCTCCTCGCATCGCTCGCGGATGATCGGCATTGCCTCGTCCCGCAGCTCGTCGGCGGGCATCCCGTCGACGTTGATCTCGTCGGCGAGTCGGGCGGCGATCCGCCACGCGACCTCGCGTCCGTTGCCGCCGACCATGATCGGCAGCGATTGCACCGGCTTCGGCTCGTTGATCGCGCCCTCGACGCGAACCCGGTCACCGTGGAACCTCGCGTGACCTGGCGCGGTCATCGCCCGGACGATGTCGAGCGTCTCGTCGAGGAGGGCGAGCCGCTCCCGGATCGGTGGGAAGTCATAGCCGTACGCGAGCCACTCTTCTCGTTTCCAGCCGCCACCCACACCGAGCTCCATCCGGCCGGCGCTGATCGAGTCCATGGTCGAGACCATCTTCGCGAGCAGCGCGGGGTTCCGATACGCGACGCAGGTGACGATCTGGCCGAGGCGGACGCGCT
>JBPYEM010000395.1:0-4967 GCA_051985205.1 Candidatus Limnocylindrales bacterium
GCCGTGGCCGACCCGTGGTCGTTCCGAACTCGTTGCCGCGCGCGGCGATGCCGGCACCGACCTCGTCGTGAAGCTCGGTCGGGAACGGGCCCGACCCGACGCGGGTCGCGTAGGCCTTCATCACCCCGAAGACCTCGTCGACCTGGCGGGGACCGATCCCGCCGCCGGTGCAGGCGCCGCCCGCGACCGGCGACGACGAGGTGACGAACGGGTACGAGCCGTGGTCGAGGTCGAGGAGCGTCCCCTGGGCACCCTCGAGCAGGACGTGCTCGCCGCGGGCGAGGGCGTCCTGGACCAGCCAGGTCACGTCGACGAGATGCGGCGCGAGGCGACGCCCCCAGGCGAGGGCGGCTTCGACGAGTGGCTCGACCTCGAACCGGGCCTCGGCTCCGAGGGCCGCGAGGACCGCGTTCTTCTCGGGCAGGACCCGCTCCAGCTTCGAACGGAGCGACGCCTCGTCGCAGAGGTCCTCGAGCCGGACTCCGGCGCGCGATGCACGGTCCTCGTAGGCCGGCCCGATCCCCCGCCCCGTGGTGCCGACTCTCGCCCCGCCGAGGCGGGTCTCGCGGGCGACGTCGATCGCCCGGTGGTACGGAAGGATCACGTGGCAGGCGAAGCTCGCCCGGAGCCGCGACGTGTCCATGCCGCGCGCGGCCAGCGCGTCGAGCTCGTCGATCAGCGTCGCCGGGTTCACGACGACGCCGGGCCCGATCACCGGGACGATGTGCGGGTAGAGGATCCCCGACGGCACGAGGTGGAGCTTGAACACCTCGTCGCCGAGCATCAGCGTGTGGCCGGCGTTGTCGCCGCCCTGGTAGCGGACGACGAGCGCGGTCTGCTCGGCGAGGAAGTCGGTCGTCTTGCCCTTGCCCTCGTCGCCCCACTGGAGGCCGACGACTACCGTGGCAGGCAACCGGCGCCCTCCCTGTCCAAGCGGCAACTCAGGTGCGAGAACCGCGGCGCCGCTCCCCGGCCGCATCGGCCCGGGGAATCGAAAAGGCCCCGGAACGAGCGTTCCGAGACCTGGATACACGTCTCCCGTCGACGGTGCGATCCGGGGGCGAAGGTGCCCATCCGCCTCACGGGACGAACGATGCGCCTCCCTCGAGCAACGGCCGGTCTCCTGTCAGGCGGGCAAGCCCGCGGTCGGTTCGAGGACTGCGCGAGTATAGCAGCGGCCGACATCCGCGACCGCCCGGGTTGGCGCGTCCGTCGGATCGGATGACGTGGCCTCGGTGCGCCGCGCCGGTGCGTCGACGAACCGACCGGACGTTCGGTGGCGCGTTACCGGTACCTCCGGTCGAGCGGCCCCCGAAGAGCCCCCGACTAGCCTTGAGCGCGTGATGCGTCTGCTCGGCAGCCTCGCCCTGGTTGCCCCATTCGTCGCGATCGCTGCCTGGATCGCCCTCCCGTCCGCGACCGCCTCGTGGGTCGACGACGGGCCGCGGTCGCTCGTCGCGGCCGTGATCGCGGGCCTGATCGGCGTCGCGATGACCGCGATCCTCGTCTACGTCTACGCCCGGTTCCGATTGCCGCGGCTGATCCGCGCCGTCGAGCGGCTTGCCGACGGCGAGCTCGATGTCTCGGTCGGGGCGAGTCCTCGTGGCGGCGGCCTCGAGGGCCGTCTGGCCCGCGCGATCGATCGGCTCGCCGTCACGGTCGTCGAGACGACGGATGCGGCGACCACGGACCGCCTGACGGGGGTCGACAACCGCCAGACGCTCCTCGCGTCGCTCTTCGCGGAGGTCGAGCGGGCGAACCGCTACGAGCGGCCCCTGTCCGTCGCGTTCGTCGACATCGACCACTTCAAGGCCGTGAACGACACGTTCGGCCACGCCGCCGGCGACGTCGTGCTGCGCGGCGTGGCGCAGACGATCAAGGGCAATCTCCGCGCGACCGATGCCGTGGGCCGGTACGGCGGCGAGGAGTTCATGCTGATCCTCACGGAGACCGACGTCGAGGAAGGTGCAGTCCTCACCGAGAAGCTCCGCAACCTCGTGGCGAGGCAGACCTTCGGGATCGGCCAGGATCAGGAGATCAGCGTCACGATCTCGATCGGGATCGCGGGTGGCGGCGGAGGCCCGCTCCGGACCGATTCGCTGGTCCGCGACGCCGACGCGGCGATGTACTCGGCCAAGTCGCTCGGCCGGAACCAGACCTACATCTTCGCCGAGCCGGACGAGGATGCCCGCGTCCCGCGCGCGCCGATCTCGCCCGCCGGCCGGCTCCTGGCGATGGAGGTCGGTCGGGCCGCCAGGGATGCCGCGACCGCGAGCCTCACGAACGTGATCGCCCCGCTGCCGAACCACCGCGGTCAGCCGTCGCCGCTGATCGCGTCGATCGTGACGACGATGGCCCGGTCGCTCGACCTGCCGGAGAACGAGGTGGAGCGGATCCGGGTTGCGGCGCTCCTCCACGACGTCGGCAAGGTCGCGCTCCCGGCGGACATCCTCGAGAAGCCGGCCGCGCTGTCCACGACCGAATGGCGGAGCGTCGTGCAGCACCCGCGGATCGGCCAGGTGATCCTCGAGCAGGCCGCCGCGTTGAAGGACGCCGTGCCGATCATCCTCCACCACCACGAGCGCTATTCCGGCCATGGCTACCCCTTCGGCCTGCGTGGCAGCGACATCCCGCTCGGCGCGCGGATCGTCGCGATCGCCGATGCCTACGACGCGATGACCCACGATCGGCCGTACAAGCGGGCGGTCAGCCACGAGGCCGCGGTGAGCGAGCTACGGCGACACGCCGGGACCCAGTTCGATCCGGAGCTCGTGACCCTGTTCTGCGACCTGTACGCCTCGACCGCGCCGTCGATCGAGCCCGCGCTGATGCCGTTCGCCGACCAGGCCGCGCCGGTCGAGGTGACCCAGGCGAAGCGTCGCGGCCGCCGATCGACGCGCCCTGATCGGGTCGCCGACGACGCGGGCAGCGGAGCGTCGGTCGCCGGCTGACCCCATCGTCCCGGCGTGAGCCGTGGCCGGCCGGCCCTCCCGGCCCTCGCCTCAAGCGGTGAGCCGCCGATGATCCCGACGTAACCGGCGACGAAGGTTGGCCTGCTAGGGTCCACCTGCCCGCCAGGAATCGCCGGCTCCGCCGAGCCGCCGACCGCAGATCCGCCGACTCGCCGGATGGCCCCGCCCGCCGGGGCCGGCGCCCTTCCTTCGCCGCCGAATCCATGCCCGCCGGACCACGCAGGGTCGGTCGACGATGAGCGTCGATCGACCGAGAAGGAGAACGCGGACCGTGAACAAGGTCCTTCTGACGGGGCGGCTGACCCGCGACCCGGAGATGCGCAGCCTCGCGAGCGGCAAGACGGTGACGCAGTTCAGCGTCGCCACGAACGAGTACATCGGCCAGGGCAAGGAAAAGGCCGAGTCCCACAACATCGTCTGCTGGGACCGGCTCGCCCAGACCTGTGGCGAGTTCCTCGGCAAGGGCCAGCAGGTCGCGATCGAGGGCCGGATCCAGACCCGAAGCTGGGATGACGACCGGGGCCAGCGCCACTGGAAGACCGAGATCGTGGCCAACCACGTCGAGATGCTCTCGGGGCGGCGGAAGAAGGACTACGCGGCCGAGGCCGCCGCGAACGGCCTCGCGGCGCAGGCGGCGGCGTACGGCGACGACGACGAGGCCGACGACGAGGCCGCTGCGATCGCCGCAGCGGCCGAGCCGCTGCCGGAGGACGAGGAAGCCACCGTCGCGGCCTGACCGCCGCTGAGCCGAACCGAACGTTCCCGCGGCCGGCGGTGGTTCCCCCTCCCGCCGCCGGCCGCTACTGCCGGAGCTCGAAGAACGCGGCCGCCAGGATCAGGTAGACGAGCGTGAGCAGCGCGCCCTCGAGCCAGTTGGACTCGCCGTCGAGGGCGATCAGCGCGCTGATCCCGACCGCGGCGACGACCGCGGCCACCTCCAGCGGCGCGAAGACGAGGTTCATCTCGTGACCGGTGAGCACGCCGAGGAGGACGAGCACCGGCGCGACGAACAACGCGACCTGGAGGCTCGCCCCGTACGAGACCGCCATGGAGAACTGCATCTTGTTCTTCAGAGCGAGCTGGACGGCGACGAGCTGCTCGGCGAGGTTGCCGATCACCGGCAGGACGACGACGCCGACGAAGAACGTCGTCAGCCCGAGCGTGTCGACGACGGGCTCGATCGCGCCCACCAGGATCTCGGACAAGACCGCGAGGAGGACCGCGGCCGCGACCAGGACGACCGTCGCTTCCCGGCCGGACCAGCCGGTCGCGTCTCCGGCACCCTCCTCCGCGCCCCGGAACGTCGTCGCCGGGTTCGTGAACTGGTACACGAGCGACAGGACGTAGCCGACGATCAGGAAGACCGACACGAGGACGGAGTCCTGGACGACGCTGCCGGGATCCGTTCGGGTGCCGAACGCCAGGACGGCCGGGATCAGCAGGCTGATGGCCGCCAGCACGAGGAGGGCGGCGTTCGAGCCCGCGACCTCCCGGCTGAACCGTTGCGTCCCGTGGCGGACGCCGCCGACCAGCACGCTCAAGCCGAGGACGAGGAGCAGGTTGCCGATGATCGAGCCCGTCAGGCTCGCCTTGACGACGTCGACGAGGCCCGCCTGCAGGGCGAAGAACGCGATGATCAGCTCGGCGATGTTGCCGAACGTCGCGTTGAGGATGCCGCCGATCCCTGGCCCCGTGATCTCGCCGAGCCGCTCCGTCGCCTGGCCGATCAGCCAGGCGAGCCCGAGGATGGCGAGCGCGGCCGCAGCGAACACCGCCGTGGGCGGGAGGTTCGGGAGCACGAGGTGACCGGCGATCGTCCCGAGCGCGAGCACGGCGACGATCGCGAGCATGACCCGCGAGACGCGCGACATCGCGCCCAGGATCGGCAGGTTACCGCTCGGCGCGGTGGGTTCGGTCATCGGGACGACGCCGAGCGACCCGGGGCGACGTACAGCGCTCGGCGGGGCAGCCCGGTCTCGGCGGCGACCTGGCGAG
>JBPYEM010000396.1:0-10685 GCA_051985205.1 Candidatus Limnocylindrales bacterium
ACAGCGCAAAAGTCCGTCCGCGATGCTGAGGACGGCACTCGAGCGGGCCCTCCGCTCACGCCTTCAGGCTCCGGAGGCCGACGCTCTATCCACTGAGCTACAGGCGCGCGAGGGCCGAATGATACCCGCCGACCGTTACCACCTGGTCTTCGCGCTCGTCCGGCGAGCGTCCCAGCCGACCTTTTCAACCAGCGCACTTCACCGCCTGGGCGAGGGCGAAGGCCTGATCGAGGTCGTGCCGGGACTGATCGACGAGCGAGGCGCCACTTGGAAACTGCGACGCGGCCTGCGTCAGCTCGGACGCGGCGGTCATGAACAGCTGCTTCGCCTGGGGGCTCGCGGGCCCGACCGCGTCGGCCATGGCGGCCATCCCCTTCGCCGCCGTCCCTGCCAGCGTCCGGGCGTCGTCGACCTTCTTGGCGTCGAGGGCGGGCTTGATCCCGGTCATCGCGCTGACGACCGGCTCGCCGAGGTCCGCGAGGTCCGCGACGTCCACACAGGCGCCGCTGGGTCGGGCAGATGCGGTCAGAGGCGCGCTCGGCGATGGCGCCGCCGACGCCGGCGTCGTCGAAGGGCTTGCGGCGGAACCGGGTGGAGACGCGGTCGCCGGCCCGGACGGCGCGGCCGGACCACAGGCCGTGACCGCTCCGAAGAGCACGACGAGCGAGCTGAGCGCCACGAGCGGCGTCACTCGACGATCCGCGCGCCGATGCGGCGGTTCTCGGCCAACGTTGAGCACGGTCATCATCGGGTCCCTCCGGTCGCCTCTCCGTCCCCACTTTCCCACGACGCCGTTCGGGCGCGTCGTGCTGCTACGACGGAACCGGAGTGTCGAATGACGCAAATCATCGCGTTGGCTGTCGCTTTGAAGACGCCGGGCCGGTCAGCTCCGTGCCGCGGGCCTGCGGCCGGTCGACGCGGATTCGCCCGGCCGGGCCTGAGCGAGCGCCTGCTCGTAGGTGACCTCGAGGCCATGGGCGTCGCGCGCGTGGGCCTGGATCCGCGGGACGAGCTCCTTCTCCGGGCCCTCCGCACTCCAGCCGCAATCGCAGCGCGCCGCCAGCTCAACTGCCATGGGCGGACCCTACCACTCGTTCCAGCCCGACGGCAGCCACACGGTGACCTCCGGCTGCCCGTCGAAGAGCTGGCCGAAGAACTCCGCGATCTGGGGGTTGCCGGCGAACGCCTGGAACGCTTCCGGGGACCGCCATTCGTCGATGCCGAGGAAGTCGTTCGGGTCCGCCGGGTTCAGGAACGTCCGATGCGACAGGTCGCCGGCGGCAACCGCCTGCTCGCGCGTCGCACCCGTGACCTGGTCGTGGAGCTGTCGAGCGCTCGCCTGATCGCCGCGGAGCCGGGCCCGGACGACCACCGTGACGCCACTGCTCGCGGCCTGCATCCCATTCATCGCGTGCCTCCTTGCTGGGTCGGTGCCGCGGATACTGGGCGTCGTGATTGGCAAAACGTTGGCGTCGGATCCGTCGCCCGAACCGTCACCGGAGCCGATGCCGGATCCATCGACCGAGCCGACGCCCGGGCACGTCGTCCGCGTCTACCTCGCCGGTGGGATCGCGGTCCACGGACCGGACGGCGACGCGGTCGGCGAGCGGGATTTCCCCGGGCGGCAGGCCCGCCGGCTGTTCGTCCGGCTCGCGGCGATCCACGAGCCGGTCGGCCATGCCGATCTCGCCGATGACCTCTGGGGAGCAACGTGGCCGGCCGCCTGGGACGTCGCCCTGCGAGCGCTGATCAGCAAGCTTCGCGGGACGCTCATCCGGGTGGGCGTCGCCGGGGCGATCACGAGCAGCGACAACACCTACGCGTTGCATCTGCCGTCGGGCAGCTGGCTCGACCTGGACGCCGCTTCGGACGCGATCCACCGAGCGGAGACGGCCCTGGGGGCCGGCGACCTCGGAGCGGCCGGGGGCTGGGCACTGGCCGCCCGCGCGATCGCGACCCGGCCGCTCCTCGCCGGCGACGAGGGTGAGTGGCTCGACACGATCCGACGGCGGCTCGCCGATGTCCGGCTGCGCGCGCTGGAGTGCCTGGCCGAGACATGGATCGCTCACGGCGACCCGTCCCTTGCGGCCCGCGATTCGGTGGAGGCGATCGCGATCGATCCCTATCGCGAGAGCGCCCACCGGCTCCTGATCCGAGCCCACCTCGCCGGCGGCGATCGCGGGGCGGCCGCAGGTGCGCTGGACGACTGCCGGCGCGTGCTTCGGGACGACCTGGGAGTCGCGCCCAGCCCCGCCACGCTGGCGCTGCTCGATCTCCCGAGTGGGGACGGACCGACCGATCCTGAGCGGTGATCGCGACGCGGACGCCAGTCCGGAGCCGTTCGCGAGCGCCTTCGCCGGCGACCTCCGATAGGCTCGACCGATGAGCGACCGCATCAGCCCCAGTGCCTTCCATGCCGCCGCCGGGACCGAGGACTGGCGGGTCATCGGCGACGGCGCGACGGCCTTCTTCCGGACGGGGACCTATGCCGCGGCTGCGCAGCTCGTCGCCGCCATCGCCGACCTGCCGGGCATCGAGGGGCGGCGGCCGCCGGTCGACATCCGCGCCGACGGGGTGACGGTCAGCATCGTCACCATCGCCGACGACTACATGGGCATGACGACGGACGACGTGAAGCTGGCTGTGGCGATCTCCGCGGCGGCCGGGCGGCTGGGTCTCACCGCCGATCCATCGGCCGTCCAGTCCCTGCTCATCGTTCCGGGCGCGCCGGACATCGGCGAGGTGATGCCGTTCTGGCGGGCGATCCTCGGTTACGAGCCGCGCCAGGACAGTCCCGCGGAGGATCTCGTCGATCCACGCGGCCGCGGGACGCCCCTGTGGTTCGAGCGGATGCGCGAGCCCCGTGGCGAGGGCGGCGGCGCCATCCACGTCGCCGTCTGGGTCGCGCCCGAGCAGGCCGAGGCGCGGGTCGCGGCCGCGCTGGCCGCCGGTGGGCGGATCGTCCGCGACGAGTTCGCCCCGGCGTGGTGGACGCTCGCCGACGCCGCCGGCAACGAGGCCGACGTCTCATCCGTCACGGGTCGGGACTGACCGCCGCGAACCTTCCGATCGCACCCCGTCCCCAGCTCATCACCTACCCGGATTCGCTCGGCGGGGACCTCGCGACGCTCGCGGACCTGCTCGATGCGGACCTCGACGGTCTCTTCCGCGGCGTCCACATCCTGCCGCCGTTCCCGTCGTCCGGCGACCGCGGCTTTGCGCCGCTGACATACGCCGAGATCGATCCGCGGTTCGGCTCCTGGGCGGACATCCGCCGGATCGGCCAGCGCCACGACGTGCTGCTCGACCTGATGGTCAATCACGTCTCCCGACGGAGCCCGGAGTTCCGCGACTTCGAACGGCGCGGCCGGGCGTCACCGGCCGCCGACCTCTTCATCACCCTCGACAAGGTGTGGCCGGCCGGCGAGCCACCGGCCGCCGACCTGGCCAGGATCTTCCTCCGGAAGCCGAAGGCGCCGTTCACGACGATCACCGTGGAGGAGACCGGCGAGCAGGAGCGGGTCTGGACGTCGTTCGGGACGGCCGACTGGTCCGAGCAGGTCGATCTCGACGTCCGGTCGGCCGCCGCCCGCCGCCTCATCGAGGAGTGGCTGGCGGTCGTTGCGTCGCACGGCGTCCGGATCGTGCGGCTGGATGCCGTCGGCTACGTGATCAAGCGTGCTGGAACGAGCTGCTTCATGGTCGAGCCGGAGATCTGGGCCTTTCTCGACTGGGTGAGCGACTCGGCGGCCACGCACGGCCTCGTCGTCCTCCCCGAGGTCCACGATCGCCAGCGGACGCACCGGGCACTCACCGGCCATGGCTTCTGGACGTACGACTTCGTCCTGCCGGGACTCCTGTTCCATGCGTTCGAGACGGCCGATCCGGCGCGGCTCGCGGCGCACCTCGCGACGTCGCCGGAGCGCCAGTTCACGATGCTCGACTGCCACGACGGGATTCCGATCCGGCCCGACCTCGACGGGATCCTCGCGCCGGAGGAGATGCTGGCCCTCGCCGCGGAAGTCCGGAGCCGCGGCGGCAACGTCAACCGGATCCTGTCCACGGCCCACCCCGACGAGGTCGACGTCCATCAGCTGAACATCACGTATCACGCGGCATTGGGCAGCGACGACGATCGAACGGTCGCGGCCCGCGCCATCCAGCTGTTCGCGCGTGGCGTGCCGCAGATCTATGTGGTCGGCCTGCTCGCCGGCGACAACGACGACGAGGCGGTCAGGCGGACCGGCGATGGCCGGGCGGTCAACCGCCACGACTACTCGAGATCGGAGATCGACGGCGCTCTCGATCGGCCGGTGGTCCGGCGGCTGCTCGAGCTCGTCCGGCTCCGGAACACGCACCCGGCATTCGACGGTCGGCTGGAGACGGTCGAGGCGGACGGGGCCGTGCTCAGGATGGCGTGGCGGAACGGCGATTCGGCGCTGTCGCTCGAGGTCGACCTCGGCACCGCCCAGCTGACGATCGACGGCGCCTGACGTCAGACGGGCGTCACCGCCCGCCACCCCCGGATGAGATCGAGTCCGCGTTCGATCGGGAAGCCGAACAGGGTGTGGCCGTCGCGACCCACGACGGTGTCCGCCTGGAACAGCGCATTGAGTGCCGCTTCCTCTGTCGCCTCGGCCACGGCCTCGAACATGAGGTCGAACGGCGAGCCCTGCGTCCAGAACTGGCCCTCGACGACGACGTCGATCGGGTACGCCGCTCTCGGCGTTGCCCGGGGGATCCGGTTCGCCGTCGAGAAGGCGAGGAAGATCTCGCCACTGCCGTCGTTCCCGACGGACCCCGTCCGAGCCAGCCCGACGTCGACGCGACGGGCGAGCCGCCGGAGCTGGCGGGGATGAAGCGGCACGTCCGTCGCGACCACGGCGATGCACGATCCCTCGTGGTGACGGACCGGCATCAGGTCCTCGATCAGCCGGCCCAACGGCGCGCCCGCGATCTGCAGCTGACGCCGGCTCCCGTAGTTCGTCTGGAGCAGCACCCCGATCGTGTATGGCGTGTCCCCGATGTCGACGACGCGGGACGCCGTCCCGATGCCGCCCTTGAAATCGAACTGCTGCGTGCCGGTCGCCGCCCCGACGACGCCTTCGCGGACCGGCCCACCCGTCGCCTCGTCGAGCGCCGCCCAGACGTCTTCCCGGCTCAGCCCGAATGCCCGGTTGTCGCTCAGGAACCCGTCGTCCGTCTCCGCGACGACCGGGATGACGACGTCGACGTCCTGGATCTCCGGGTCCCGCTCCGCCATGTACCGGACCGTTGCGTCGTAGCCGAGACCGATGTGGGTCGTGTCGATCAGCAGGATCGGCGAGCCGATCAGACCCCATTCGTCGATGACGATGTTGCTCGTCATCTCTCCGTAGCCGTTGAACACGGACACGCCGGCGTAGACGCGCTCGCGGAAGAGATCGCCGTCGTGCGGGCAGATCGCCGTCACGCCAGATCGAACGACCGGGTCGCCGTCCCCCGGCTCGCCGCGCCACACGGTCCGATGCCCCACGCGGATCCCCGGGACGTCCGTGATCGCGTTCAGCGGCCCGGTGGCGAGCGCACCCACCCGCAGGCCGAAGTCACGAGCCCGGCCACGGCCGGGCGGCGGCCCGGACATCGCGCGCCGCCCGCCGCCGGCTCGATCAGTCAGCGCGCGCGGGCGCCGGCTCGCTCGCCTGCTTCCAGTAGCGGTCGCGGCGAGGCTCGAGGAACGCGTAGTAGTAGATCAGCCCGACGACGATGATCGCGGCCACGATCAGGAGGTCGCTCTGCTTCTGCTGGGTGATCGCGATCACGGTGCCGACCAGGGCGATGATCGGCGGGACCGGCCAGAACGGCATCCGGTACGGCCGCGGCAGGTGCGCCCCGCGCGTCCGGCTCACGAGGGCCGACAGGGCGATGAGCGCGTACAGCAGGATCAGCAGGACGGCCGTGAAGGTGACGACCGCGATCAGGCTGGACTGGATGCACAGGATCGTCGCCGTCACGCCCACGAAGAGCGTCGCGACCGACGGCGTCGGGAGGGACGGGTGGACGATCGCGAGGGCGTCGCTGATCGGTCCCGGCCACGCCCGGTCACGACCGCTCGACCAGACGATGCGGGCGAACTGGAGCGTGATCGCGAGACAGGCGTTGAAGATCGCGAGGATCGCGCCGTACGTCAGGATCGTGATGAACGTGTCCCCGAACGCCGACCGGGCGACGTCCGTCAGCGGCGTCTTCGAGTTCATGAACGCGTTCAGATCGGACGCGCCGAAGACGATGAAGATGAACGGGACCAGCTCGAACGCGATGCCGATCAGCGCGGACCGGACGACGGCCTGGCCGACGTGCGTGGCCGAGCCCTCGGTCTCCTCGCTGAAGTTGATCGCGCTGTCGTAGCCGTTCACGGAGAACATCGCCACGGCAACCGCGGTGAAGACGATCCCGATCGTCACGGCCGTGCCGTCGGGCATGACCGGGCTCGTGATGATCGACAGTGGCTGGGTCCAATGGACCAGGCCGGCGAGCGCGAGCACGGTGACGACGATCAGCTCGATCAGCAGGAAGACCGCGGTGACCCGGGCGTTCAGGTTGATCCGGAGGATCGCCACGATCGTGGCGAGGATCATCACCGCGCCGGCCGCGATGTTCGACGGGATGTCCGGGTTCAGCGCCTGGAGGTAGACCCCGATCCCGATCGCGACGCTCGCGGGCAGGAAGATCGCCTGGCCGATGTAGTCAAGCATGGCCAGGAAGCCGATTGGCCGGCCGAGGACCCGGGTCACGATCGAGTACAGGCCACCGGCGACCGGGTACATCGACCCGAGCTCGCCCATGCACAGGGCGACGTTGACCGCGATGAAGCAGCCGATCAGGTACGCCCAGAGCGCCCCGCTTCCGGCGGTCGCGATGACGACCGGCCCGATCACGAGGAGCGACGCGGTCGGGGTGATGTCCGAGACGACGAGGGCGATCGACCCGAGGACGCTGACGGCCCGGTTCAGCTCCTGCTTGTAGCCGAGCGACTCGAGGAGCGCCTCTCCCTCGATGTTCGATCCGCCGGATGTCTGCGCCATGGGTTCGACCTCCTCGCTCTCCCCGGTTGTCGTCAGCCGTAGACCTCGTCCGTTGCGCTCCAGCCCATGAGGATCACCGTGAACAGCCCGCGCCACGCGGCGAGGGCATCGTCGCCGCGGATCCGGACGGTTCGCGGGTCCGTCCGCTCCGCGCCCGGGGTCAACGCGCCCATCACCGCCTCCGACGTGGACGTGAACACGACCTCGTACGTGATCGGGAGATCGACCTTCACCGGTTGGAATGCTCCGTCTGCGGCCCGCCGCGTCGCCCGCTCGGCGGCCGCCCGGATGGATGCCCGACTCCGCTCCAGGCCCACGCATCGCGCCGTCCAGCGATCGATCGCGTACTTCGTGACGGATGCCTCGACCCCATCGCCGAGGGTCTCGCGGGCCTCGGCGACGAACGCGTCGTCGCCGGTCACGAGCGAGATCGACCGGCCGTGGTGAGCGGCGATCGTGGCGTTGATGTCGAGCTCGCCGACCGGCCGACCGTTCATCCGGATCTCGATCATCTCGCGCCCGATCATCGTCTCGTTCGCCACGCCGTCGGAGTGGCCGACCTTCGCGTGGTAGCCGACGCAGAAGATCGTGTCGATGTCGTCCTCGACCCCGTGCATCATGCAGAGCGGCTTGTGGAAGCCACGGACGAGGTCCGCCCTCGGGTCGAGCTCCTCCGGGAGGATGTTGTTCATCCCCCAGTGCGAGTCGTTGACGATGATCTCGTCGGCGCCGGCGGCAGCTGCTCCCTCGATCGCGGCGTTGACGTCCGCCGTCATCAGGTGACGGAAGCGCTCGTATTCGGCCTTGCCCTTCACGAGCTCATCGCTGCTCGTGATGCCGCTGACCCCCTCGCCGTCCGCGGAGATGAGGACCTTCATCCTGCCCGCTCGTCCAGTCGTTCGGGTTGCCGCGCTCGGCGCGTATCATGCGCGGCCCGCCAGCCGGCCGCAATGCGGTTCTTCAGGCGCTCCCGTCCATGCCGCCGTGGTCATGACGACGCTCAGCCGCGACCGCCCGGCGCCCCCGCGTAGAGCCCGAGCAGACGGCCGCGAAGATCGCCGCTCGCCCCGACCAGCTGGAGGAAGTCGTCGCCGTCCATCTCGAGGAGCGTGCCGGGCGCGTCGGCGGTGACGGTCGCCGTGCGGGCGGTTCGGTTCAGCAGGCCCAGCTCACCGAAGACCTGATCCGGACCAAGCTGCCGGAGGACGACGTCCGTGCCGGCATCGGTCGCCTGCGAGACCGTGAAGGAGCCGCTGGCAATGATGTAGAAGAGGTCGGCCGGCTCGCCCTGACGGACGATGACCTGGCCGGGCGTGACCTCGATCGGCCGGACGTGGCCCAGCGCGGCCTCGAGACGGGACGGGCGCACGCCGGCGAAGAGCGGCAGCTTCGCGACGCGGAGGAGGGTCGTCTCGAACGGGCTGGCGGGACGGCTCGTCGCCGGACCCAACAGCACCGTGCCGATCACCGAAGCGACGAAGACCGCGATCCCCGCGCCGCCCAGCCCCACCTCCGCCCCGAGCGTGCTCACGACGACGGGCAGGACGAACGCGCCGGCCGCGCCGGAAACCGTGTTGAGGGTCATGAGCAGGCCGAGCGCCCGGCCGCGGAGCTCGTCCGGGACGAGACGCTGGAAGATCGTCGTGAGGACGACGTCGAGCAGGATCGAACCCGCCGACGAGATCCCGATCGCGATGAGGGCGACTGCGAGGACGGGGATGCCGCCGAGGGCGGCGACACCCGCGCCGATCAGGGCGGCGCCGGCCAGGAGCGGGCCGCCCAGGCGGCGGCGCAGGACGAAGACGCCGGACACGATCGCCCCGGCAAGACCACCGACACCGATCGCCGCGTTGAGGTAGCCGTTCGCCTCCTCACCGGCGTGGAGGACGGTGACCGCCAGGATGATCGTCAGGGCCTGGATCCCGCCGTCGAGGAAGCCGACGAGGACCTGGATCAGCGCCAGGCCCGAGAGCGGCCGCCACTGGAGGCGCGCCTCGGGCGCGGCCGGAGCAGGTGTCGTCGGAGCGACCACGCGACCCGCGTCGGCCCTCTCGACGGACCCCGCCATCTCCGCCGCCGTCGCCGCCGCGCCCGGTTCGACCGTCCCCGCCACGCTCGCTGCATCCGCCGCGTTCGCCGCCGCCGTCGCGACGTCGGCCGCGGCTTCGGCCTTCGGCTCCTTCTTCGCGATCGACGGCGGGAGGCTCCAGAGGATGAACGCGATGACGATGAACGTCGCCGCGTTCAGCACGAAGGCCAGGACGACGTCGCCGCCCGCGATCAGCAGGCCGCCGATCGCCGGGCCGACGATGAAGCTGACGTTGCCGAGGCTCGCCCAGGCAGAGTTCGCCGGGCCGAGCTGGCGTTCGTCGGCAGCGAGGCTCGGGATGTACGCACCGATCGCCGGGTAGAAGAACGTCGATCCGCCGGCCGCGACCATGGCGAACGCGACGAGCAGGAGGATCGGGCCGTGCATCGCGACGATCACGGCCATGATCACCATCATCGAGCCGCGGACGATGTCCGACGTCAGCAGGACCAGGCGACGATCGAACCGGTCGGCGGCGAGGCCGGCGACGACGGACAGGACGATGTACGGAATCAGCCGGACGGCACCGAACGCGCCGACGGCCGCAGGATCGTTCGTCTCGCGATAGATGACGACGAAGATCGCGACGATGTAGAGCCAGTCGCCGATCCCGCTGATGAACTCGCCGACGAGCAGCTTCGTGAGCGGGCGGTTCCCGAGCAGTTCGCGGTAGACGCGGAGCGCTTCCACTCGTCCCTCGGTGGGGTGGGAGGTCAGCGGCGCGCGTCCCTCGCCGCGGCTCCGCCGGGGCCCATCCTAGCGGCGGCCGACACCCCGGGAGTGGCGTTTACGCGAAGGTCGCCTGGACGCGCCCCCAGGCCTCGTCGATCCGCGCCTCGGGGATCCGGCCCGAGGCGACCGCGCCGGCGACGACGTCGACGACCCGTGCCACGATCGTCTTGTCGTAGACCTGCTGGTTGGCGAACAGGAGGAGGTCGTTCCCGGCCTCGAGCGCGAGGAGAACCGCCTCGTCGGCTCCGAACCGCTTCGTGATCGCCGCGGCCTGGAGGTCGTCCGTCACGACCGTCCCCGTCCAGCCGAGCTGACCGCGCAGGACGCCGTCCACGACCGGCTTCGACAGGGATGCTGGCCGATCCGGGTCGAGCTGGCCGTTCACGACGTGGCCGGCCATCACGAGGTCCGCCCGACCGGCCGCGATCAGCCGCCGAAATGGCTCGAGCTCGGTTCGGCTCCACGTCTTCGTGACATCGGCGACCCCGAAGTCCGTGTTCGTCGTCGCGCTGCCGATCCCCGGAAAATGCTTCAGGGTCGAACGAACGCCGGCAGCACGGAGCGCATCGATCTCGATCGTCGCGTCGCGAACGACGACCGCGGGATCCGCGGAGAACGACCGATCGAGCGCGCCGATCGCGGGGTTCCGCGGGTTCACGTTCAGGTCGACGACCGGCGCGAAGTCGAGATCGATCCCAGCGGCGGAGAGCGTCGACGCCATCGTCCGAGCCCACGTCTTCGCGGCCGCCGAGCTGCCCTTGCCGACGTCGCCCTCGGACTCGAGCGGCGGGAAGCCGAAC
>JBPYEM010000397.1:0-2332 GCA_051985205.1 Candidatus Limnocylindrales bacterium
GCCTGCCGTTGAGGGCCTTGTCGACGGCGTCGACCGCCGCCTGGACCGACGAATCGACATCCGTCGGCTCGGCCGACCACTTCGCGAGCCGCCCGATCGTGTCGGCGACATCGATCTCCTGGAAGCCCTCCCGACCGCGCGCCGAGCGCTCGACCTGGCCGATGAAGGCGAACATCGGGCTCGAATCGGCGAACGCCGTGTGGATGCCGATGGCCAGGTTGGTGCCGCCGACCGCGCGTGTGCCGAGACAGGCCGCCGGCCGCCCGGTGAGCTGGGCGTGGGCCTCGGCCATGAACGAAGCGGCGCCCTCGTGGCGGGTCGCGACGACGTTGATGCCGACGGCCTCGAGGCCTTCCAGCAGCCCGAGGAAGCTCTCGCCCGGGACGGTGAAGGCCCAGCGGACGCCCGCTCGGCGGATCGCGTCCGCGAACATGCGCCCCACGGTCATCGGTTCGGCGGGCGCGGGCGGCGGCTCCTCGATTGCGGCGTCCGGCTCGGGCTCCGCCGCTACCGCTCCGTCGGTCTCGGGCTCGTCCGACGTCGCCGGCGGGGCGAGCTCCGCTTCGGCCGTCTCGGCTTCCATCGGGGCGGGCTCCTCTGGCGCTGGTGCGTCCGGCTGTTCGGGCTCCGAAGCGGTCGAGACCTCGGCCGTCCCGATCTCCTGCTCCAGGGGCGTCTCGTCGACGGTCATCGGAGCGAGCCCGGAATGGTCCCGAGGACGAGGCTGATCACGACCATGAGGACGACGAGCACGACGAGCAGCCGTGCGACGATCGGTGACCGCATCGAGCCGCTCAGCGGTAGTTCTGGAACTGGAGCTCGACGACCTCGTCGAGCTGGCGCAGCCGGGCGATCACCCGCTGCAGCTCGTCCTTGCTCTTGCCGGACACGCGGACCGCGTCACCCTGGATCTGCGACTTGACCTTCGGGAACTCGTCGCGGATCAGCTTCTGGACGCGCCTGGCGAGCTCCTCGGGCAGCCCCTGCCGCAGGCCGATGCGCTGGCGGACCTTGTTCCCGCCGGCCGGCTCGACCGAGCCCCAGTCGAACACCTTCAGCGACAGCCCGCGCCGCACGGCCTTCGACTGGATGAGGTCCTTGACCGCGTTCGCGCGGAACTCGTCGTCGGTGACCAGGGTCAGCTCGTCCTTGCCCTGTTGGAGGTCGACCGTGGCGCCCCGGAAGTCATACCGCTGGCTTGTCTCGCGCCGTACCTGGTCCAGCGCGTTGCGGAGCTCCTGGGCGTCGAACTCGCTGACGACGTCGAACGAGACCTCGCCACTCATCCCCGTGTCGCCTCCATGGGCCGGCGCGGCATGCTGCCCACACCGGAGCTGCGGAACTGTCTGCCCCAGTATGCCTGTTCCGGTCCGGACCGGATATGAGGCGGGTTACCGATGCCCCGACCCCTCCCCGAGCGCCTCGAGCAGGAGCTCGGCGATGCGATAGCTCCTGCCGCCGCCCATCACGAGCACCGCGTCGCCGTTGGCGACATTCTCCGCGAGCCAGGCCGCGGTCGATTCCACGGAGCCAGGCGCCGCCGTCGGGATGCCGGGTCGTTTGCGACGGACGGCCGCGGCGAGCGCCGTCGCCGAGGTGACGGTCGTGTCGAGGTCGCGGCCTGCCCAGATGTCGGCGATCGCGACGGCGTCGGCCTCGCCGAGCGCCTCCGCGAACTCGCCGAGCATCGCCGCGGTGCGGTGGAACGTGAGCGGCTCGTAGACCGCCCAGATCCTTCGGTCTGGCTCGCGCTGGCGGAGCGCCTCGAGGGTCGCGCGGATCGCGGTCGGGTGGTGCCCGTAGTCGTCGTACACGACGACGCCGCGCTCCTCGCCCTTGCGCTCGAGTCGTCGGCCGATGCCGGGAAAGGTCGCGAGCGCCGAAACAAACCGATCGATGGACTCCGGCCGCGGGTCGTGGGCCATCGCCGCGCCGAGGGCGACGAGCGCGTCGGTGACGTTATGGGCCCCGGCAAGGGGAAGGTGGACGCGGCGGCTCAAATCGATCTCGACGACGGTCCCGGCTTCGCTCCGCTCGACGATCCGGCCGGCCAGGCGCCGGTCGATCAGTACCTCAGAGGCGCCGGGGGCGTCGGGTCCGGCTCGGGTCGCGTGGTCGTCGCCCGTGAGCGAGACGCCGATCACCGTGTGCCGGTCGTTCAGCGTCCCCAGCACGTCCACGACGCCGGTGTCGTCGAGGTTGGCGACCACCGTGGCCTCAGGGGCCCGGGCGAGCCAGGAGCCAATCGCGTCAACGACAGCGGCCCGATCGGCGAAGACATCCGGGTGGTCCCATTCGACGGTCGTGAGTGCGACGACGTCGGGCACGTATG
>JBPYEM010000398.1:0-7428 GCA_051985205.1 Candidatus Limnocylindrales bacterium
ACCTGCCGATCTTCCGCGCGGCGGCGGCCGCCCACCTCCGAACCGGCATCCCGATCGAGACGCACTGCGAAGCGGGCACCGGCGCGCTGGCGCAGCTGCGCGTCCTGTCCGATGCCGGTGTGCCTCCGGATCGGGTGTCCCTGAGCCACGTCGACAAGGTCCTCGACCGTGGCTACCACCGCGAGATCCTCGCCTCCGGGGCGTTCGTCGTCTACGACCAGACGTTCCGCTGGGGCGAGCGACCGAACGGCACGCTCGAGCTGCTCGAGTGCGCGGTGACGGACGGCCAGCTCGGGCAGGTGATGCTGGGGATGGATGCGGCCCGTCAGGGCTATTACCGGGCGTTCGGTGGGACGCCCGGTCTCGACTTCCTGCTGACCGACTTCAGCCGGGCGATGGCGGAGCGCGGTCTCGACGACGCGCAGCGCCGGGCGATCTTCGTCGACAATCCGGCCCGAGCCTTCGCCTTCGCGCCGATCGAGGAGAGACGTTGAGTCACGAGCCGCTGCTGACGAGCGTCGTCGGCTCGCACGCCCATCCCGGCTGGTTCGAGGCCGGGATCGCGGCCGCCGCCCGCGGCGACTACGGGCCGGCCGATCTCGCCGAGCTGCTGGACGATGGCGTGGACCTCGCGATCCGTGATCAGGAGCGGGCCGGGATCGACGTGATCAGCGACGGCGAGATGCGCCGTGCCGGATTCTTCACCGCCGAGTTCTACCGCCACCTGACCGGCGTTCGGGCGCTCCCGCCGGAGCGCCGGCTCGGGGTGGGCGCGCACGATGGGCTCCATCGGTTCGCCGTCGACGAGCCGATCTCGGCACCGAGCGGTCTCGGCGTCGTCGAGGAGTTCACCGCGGCGAGGGCCCGGACGACCCGGCCCCTGAAGGTCACGTTGCCGGGGCCGTTCACGCTCTCCGGCCGGCTGGTGACGGGACGCGGCGAGGTCTACGCGACGCGCGTCGCCGCGGCGGAGGCCTTCGTCCCGATCGTCCAGTCCGAGCTGACCCGCCTGGTTCGTGCGGGGGCCTCGATCATCCAGCTCGACGAGCCGTCGGCGGCGATCCATCCGGATGCGCCCGCCGACTTCGCGGCGCTGTTCAACGAGGCGATCCGTCCCGCTGCCGGCCAGGCGCGTCTCGGCGCGCACCTCTGCTTCGGCAACTTCCTCGGACGGCCACTGGCACCGCGGAGCTACCGGCCGATCCTCGGCGCGATGCTTCGCTTCGACGTCGACGAGCTCGTGCTCGAGTTCGCGAACCGGGAGATGAGCGAGGTCGACCTCCTCCGCGCGATCACCGATGCCGGGCGCGACGTCGCCGCCGGCGTCGTCGACGTAAAGAACAGCCACGTCGAGACCGCCGACGAGGTTGCCGGCCGGATCGATGCCGTGCTTTCGGCGGGCGTCCCGCCGGAGCGTCTGACGCTCGTGCCGGACTGCGGGCTCAGCCAGACAGCCCGCCATCTCGCCCTGGGCAAGCTCGCGGCGCTCGTCGCCGGCCGAGAGCTCGTCCGTGGCCGGAGCGACACCGCGACCAGGGGGCCGCTCAGCCCCGTCTGACCCGCACGACGAAGGAGGACGACGTGGACGCCCACCGGATCACGATGCTCGGCACCGGCCTGATCGGCGAGTTCTACACGGCAACCCTCCACGGCCAGCGCGGCCGGGACCGGGTTCGCGTCGTCTACTCCAAGACGCAGGACCGGGCCGACGCCTTCCGGCAGCGCTGGTCGATCGAGGAATCGACCACGGACCTGAAGGCCGCCATCGAGCATCCGGACACGGACGTCGTCGTGATCGGCCTGCCGAACTACCTCCACGAGGAGGTCGTCGCGATGGTCGCCGCCGCCGGCAAGCCAGTGCTGTGCACCAAACCGCTGGGTCGCACGGCGGACGAAGCGCGACGCATGCTGGAAGCCGTCGAGAAGGCGGGCGTCTTCGCCGGCTATCTCGAGGACCTCTGCTACACCCCGAAGACCCTGAAGGCCGTCCGCAGCGTCGAGGGCGGCGCCGTCGGCGACGTCACCTGGGTCCGGTCGCGGGAGACGCATCCCGGTCCGCACAGCGCGTGGTTCTGGGATGGCCGGCTCACGGGCGGCGGCGCGATCATCGACCTGGGCTGCCACTGCATCGAGATCATCCGGAGCTTCGTCGGCAAGGCGAACCGACCGGTCGAGGTGCTGTGCACGACGGACACGCTCGTCCACCCGATCGACGCCGAGGACACCGCGATCGCCCTCATCCGGTTCGAATCCGGCGCGGTCGGGCAGTTCGAGGTGAGCTGGACCTTCCGGGGCGGCATGGATCTCCGCGACGAAGTCGCGGGCACGAACGGCACGATCTGGCTGAACCACTTCCTGCGGACCGGGTTCGAGATGTTCACCGCGGGCGGTGGGAGCGGCTACGTCGCGGAGAAGGCGGAGTCGTCGGCGGGCTGGCTGTTCCCCGTCGGCGACGAGGTCAGCGAGCTCGGCTACGCCGACATGTTCAGCGACATGTTCGCGGCGCTCGAAACGGGTCGACCGCCGCGGGAGACGTTCTACGACGGGTATGTCGTGAACGCGGTGATGGACGCCTGCTATCGATCGGCGAAGAGCCGCTCATGGGAGCCCGTCGAGCTCGTCGACTGGCGCGGCGGCTCCACGCCGAGGATCGCGAAGACACCCGAGACGTTCGAGGGACAGACCGTGATCAAGCGCGAGGTCCTCCCGGACGGCCGGCACAAGCTGATCCTCAAGGACCCGAAGAGCGGCGACTTCACGGATCGCGTCGTGGCGGGCGGCTGACCGCCGCGCCTGGATCTCGCGCCCGCGACGCGGCGAGGTTCCCCACCTGCACGAAATCCGAACGAATGAGCGTGGAACCCGTCGAGATCTGGCGGCTTCCGTCCGAGTCGCCATCTCTCCACGCTCATTCATCGCCGAAGCGTGCCCCAGGGGAACACTGCGGGCATGTTGGCCCACCGGTGCGATGCCCCGCACCCGGGAGCTGGCCGCCTCGACCTTGACTCGCATCTCGCGCGGTGCGTACGATCCACGGGCGCTCTAGATCGTCTAGACATTTCGGCGCCGCGTGCGCGCCAGCCGGCCCGGAGCGCCTCAGGATCGTCGCAGCAGCCCAACCGTTCGAGGAGGCGGGATGGCCAGCTTCGCCGACATCGGCGCCGCCGTCATCGGGACCGGCTTCATCGGCACGGTCCACGTCGAAGCGCTGCGCCGGATCGGCGTGGACGTCCGCGGCGTCCTCGGCAGCAGCCCGGAGCGCGGAGCGGAGCGGGCGACCGCGCTGAGCGTCCGCCATGCGTACGCTACCCTCGACGACATCCTCGCCGACGACTCCGTCGACGTGGTGCACGTGACCTCGCCCAACCACCTCCATGTCCCGCAGGCGTCGGCGATCCTGTCGGCCGGCAAGCACGTCGTCTGCGAGAAGCCGCTCGCGATGACGTCCGCCGAGTCCGCGCCGCTCGCTGCCCAGGCCGAGGCGAGCCGTCTCGTCAACGCGGTGAACTTCAACATCCGCTTCTACCCGCTCCATCAGCACATGCGAGAGCGGATCGCGGCCGGCGACCTCGGCGACGTCCGGCTCGTCACCGGCCGCTACTTCCAGGACTGGCTCCTGCGTGACACGGACTGGAACTGGCGCCTCGAGCCGGACAAGGGTGGCTCGCTCCGGGCGATCGGCGACATCGGCTCGCACTGGATCGATCTGACGTCGTTCATGACCGGTCTTCGGGTCGATTCCGTCATGGCGGACCTGGCCACGTTCGTCGGCACGCGACGCCAGCCGACGGGTCCGGTCGAGACGTTCTCGACGGAGCGCGGCGGCGAGACGGTCGCCCGCCAGATGGGGACCGAGGACGTCGCGAGCGTCCTGCTCCGCTGGTCGAACGGCGCCCGGGGTGCCTTCTCGGTCTCGCAGGTGAGCCCCGGCCGGAAGAACTCGATCCAGTGGGAGATCGACGGATCCGAGGGAGCCGCCGCCTGGGACGGCGAGAACCCGGACACCCTCTGGCTGGGTCACCGCGATCGGCCGAACGAGATCCTGCTTCGCAACCCCGCGTAGATGGGGCCCGCGGGCCAGGCGGCGGCGGCCCTGCCGGGCGGCCACGTCGAGGGTTTCGGCGACACCTTCGGGGCGCTGTTCCGGGCGATCTACACCGATGTCCTGGCCGGCCGGCCGAACCCCAACCCGCCCTACGCGACCTTCGCCCAGGGCCACGACGAGATGCTCGTCAACGACGCGATCGCCGCCAGCGCGGAGGAGCAGCGCTGGGCCGACGTCGATCGCACCAGATCGTCCGCGGCGCCGGTCGGGTCCTCCTCCCCCGCCGGCGGCCGCGGCACTCCCACGGAGGCTCGCGCATGAGACTCGGTCTGCTGACCGCCCCGTTCCCGGACACGCCCCTCGACGAGGTGGCCGATTGGACGGCTGCGAACGGCTTCGAGTCGATCGAGATCGCCTGCTGGCCCGCCTCGGGCGGCGATGCGCGGCGGTATGCCGGGACGAGCCACATCGACGTCGCGAAGCTCACGAAGGCCGCGGCGGACGAGATCGTCGGCAAGATGCATGACCGCGGTCTCGTGATCTCCGGCCTGGGCTACTACCCGAACCCGCTCCATCCTGATCCGGCCCATCGCGAGATGGTGATCGGCCACCTGAAGCACGTGATCACCGCAGCCGAGCTGATGGGCGTGGGACTCGTCAACACGTTCATGGGCGCCGACGACGCGAAGAACCTGGACGACAACTGGAACGACGCCCTCGAGATCTGGCCCGACATCGTGTCCTTTGCCCGGGACCACGGCCGCAAGATCACGATCGAGAACTGCCCGATGCTCTTCTCGTACGACGAGTGGCCGGGCGGGCACAACATCGCGACCTCGCCGCGGATGTGGCGCCGCATCCTCGAGCAGTGGGGCGGGACGATCGGGCTCAACTTCGACCCGAGCCACCTGATCCTCCAGATGATCGACATCGCGCGGTTCATCCGGGAGTTCGGGCCGCACATCCTCCATGTCCAGGCGAAGGACCTCTGGATCGACCGCGAGGCGCTCTACGAGCGCGGCATCTTCTCGATGGGCATGGGCTGGCAGGTGCCGCGGCTGCCCGGTCTCGGTGACGTCGACTGGGGCGATCTCTTCGGGGCGCTGTGGCGGACCGGCTACGACGGCGACGTGATCATCGAGCACGAGGACCGCGACTTCGAGAAGACCGACGACCTGGTCAAGCGCGGCTTCCTGCTCTCCCGAGACGTCCTCCGCCCGTACATCAAGTGAGACCTGCGTGACCTTCAGCGTCGACAACCTCACCGAACGACAGATCGCGAAGACGATCGATCATTCGCTGCTCCGGCCCGAGCTGGATGATGCCTTCGTCGAGGACGGTTGCCGGCTGGCGGCGGAGTACGACGTCGCCTCGGTCTGCGTGCCGCCGGTTCACGTCCGGCGGGCGAAGGCGATCCTCCACGGCACGGATGTCGCGGTCGGGACGGTGGTGGGCTTCCCGCACGGCTATTGCACGACGGAGACCAAGGTCGGGGAGACGCGGCAGGCCCTCGCCGAAGGCGCGACGGAGATCGACATGGTCCTCCAGATCGGCGCCCTCCGGTCCGGTCGCGACGATGACGTCGAGGCGGACATCCGGGCGGTGGTCGACGTGGCACACGCCGCGGGTGCCATCGTCAAGGTGATCTTCGAGAACCACTACCTGACGGACGCCGAGATCGTCCGGGCATGCCGGTTGACGGAGGCCGCGGGCGGCGACTTCGTCAAGACGTCGACCGGGTTCGCGGCCTCGGGTGCGACCCATGACGATCTGCGACTCATGCGGGCGAGCACGTCGCCCCACATCCGGGTCAAGGCGGCCGGCGGCGTCCGAACGCTCGACGCGCTGATCGACGTGATGAACCTCCGCGTGACGCGGATCGGGGCGACCGCGACGAAGACGATCATCGATGACTTCCGGGCCCGCAAGCGCGGCGAGGCACCGGTGGGTGCGACCGCCCGGTCCTCCGCCGCGGACAGCGGCTACTGATGGCCGTGGCCGCCGCGCCGACGCTTCGCTGGCTCGATGCCGCCACCGCCGTGCTCGAGGAGCTCCGGGCGACACAGGCCGAGTCGATCGAGACCGCGAGCCAGTGGGCGGCCGACGCGATCGCGGCGGGCGGCCTGGTCCACCTCTTTGGCACCGGCCACTCGCGGATCCCGGTCGAGGAGATGTTCCCGCGCTACGGCTCGTATCCGGGCTTCAACCCGATCGTCGAGCTGTCGATGACCTTCCACACCCAGGTCGTCGGCGCGAACGGTCAGCGCCAGGCGATGTTCATCGAGCGGACGCCCGGCCTCGCTGAGGTCATCCTTTCGAACTTCACGTTCGGACCGCGTGACGTCATGGTCGTGTTCTCCGCCGGTGGCACCACCGCGGTGCCCGTCGAGATCGCGCGTGGCGCGCGATCGAGGGGCCTCCGCGTCGTCGCGGTGACGTCCGTGCGCCAGTCGACCGCCTCGCCGATCGACCCCGTCGTCGGGGGCCGCCTCCTCGACGAGGCCGACCTCGTCATCGACCTCTGCAGCCCCGCCGCCGACGCGATCTCGAGCGTCGAGGGGTTGGATACTCCGGTCGGACCGGTGTCCACGATCGCGGCCGTCGCGATCGTCAATTCGATCAAGGTCCGCGTCGCCGAGCTCCTCGTGGCTCGGGGCGCGATGCCAGCCGTCATCACCCGGGCATCGGTCGTAGGCGCCGAACGCTCACGGGATCTCTTCGAAAACGCCTACCGTGAGCATGCGCGGCGGATCGCTCGTGCCATCGGCGGATCGCCGAGTGGCTCCGGGGATCACCCGCAGGAGGTGTGACGATCGATCGGATCGTTGGGCCCCTTGGGGGCGTCACAGGTCAGCGACGCGACCAGATCGGCGCGTCGGAGCGCAGGAGGAGAGAACGTATGGGCAAGCCAAGAGGCAGCGGACGGCTGCTGACGGGCGTCGTCGGCATCCTGTTGGCGACAACCGCCTGCACGAGCGGCGCGTCGACGTCGCCGTCGGCAAGCACTGGCGGAGCACCGTCGGTCGCCCCGTCGACCGCAGCCGAATCGTCGGCGCCGTCGACGAGCGCGGCAGCGGCCTCCGCGGAGTCTTCAGGCGGCGTTGCCGTTTCGGCCGGGACGTTCAAGCTCGGCTATTCGAACGGCGGCGGCGTCGGCAACGGCTTCCGCGAGGAGCAGGTCTGCACCGCCAAGGCGGAGTGGAAAGCGGCTGGCGGCGATCCGGCCAACCTGACCGTCATCCACCGCAACACGGACGCGGCGGGCCAGCTGTCCGACATCCGGTCGCTGATCGCGAAGGGCGTCAACGCCATCGTGTTCAACCCGAACGATCCCGCGGCCCTCAACCCGGCCCTGGCCGAGGCCCACGCCGCCGGCATCAAGA
>JBPYEM010000399.1:0-3633 GCA_051985205.1 Candidatus Limnocylindrales bacterium
TCTTCGTCTTCATCCCGATCCTGGGCGAGTTCCTGACGCCGACCCTCGTCGGAGGGGCGCAGAGCAGCCTCATCGCGAACCTGATCGTGAACTACCTGCGCCAGGCGCAGTTCGCCGAGGGTGGCGCCCTTGCCATCATCATCGCGGCGTTCGTGACCGTGATCATGGTGATCTTCCGGAAGTCGCTCCGGGTCGAGGACGTGGTCGCCAATGGCTAGGGGCGGCAGTCCGCTCGAGACGATGCCGGTCAGCCGGTTCGCTCGGCCGGTGCGCTGGTCGCTGATCGCGCTGACCGGGGTGGTGCTCGCGTTCCTCTATCTGCCCGTTGCGTTCCTGATCCTCTTCTCGTTCGAGGAGGCCGCGACGCCGGGCCTGCCGATCACCGGCCTGACCCTTCACTGGTATCAGGTGCTGGCGGCCGACTCGTCGATCCAGAAGGCGCTCGTGACGTCCGTCGAGATCGCGGTCATCGTGACGATCCTCGCGACGATCATCGGGACGATGGTCGCGTTCCCGCTCGTCCGCGGCGGCGTCCGCGCCCCGGGGACGCTGCGGCTCCTGTTCACGATGCCGATCATGATCCCGGGAGTCCTGATCGGGATCGGGCTGCTGATCTTCTTCCGCCAGGCGCTGCACCTCCAGCTCGGTCTGAACACGGTCATCGCCGGCCACCTCGTCTTCACGGTGCCGTTCGTCGTGCTGATCGTGGCCGCCCGTCTCCAGGGCTTCGACCGGCGCCTGGAGTGGGCCGCGGCGGATCTCGGGGCGAGCCCGTGGCGGACGCTTCGCTACATCGTCCTGCCGCTGATCGCGCCGGCAATCCTCGCGGGGGCACTGCTGTGCGTGACCCTGTCGATCGACGAGTTCGTGATCACGTTCTTCACGATCGGGCCGCAGCAGACGCTGCCGCTCTACATCTACACGCAGATCAAGTTCGGGGTGACGCCGGAGGTCAACGCGATCGCGACGGTGATCCTGTGCGCGACGCTCGGGGCGTTCGCCCTCGGCTCGGTGTTGCTGTCCGGAGGTCGTCGCCTCCGTCGCCGGGCCCGCGCGTGACGGGCGCCGGGCTCCTCGGACCGGCGCCCGCGCCCGGCGACCCCATCCGGATCGGCTTCCAGGTCTGGAGCATGGGGATCGCCTGGGGTGACCTCATGGCGGCCGGCGAGCGGATCGAGGCGATGGGCTTCGACAGCCTGTTCGCGAACGACCACTTCATGCCGGTGCTCGGCGATGCCGACGGACCGGTCATCGGCGAGGAAGGGCCGGTCTTCGAGGGCTGGATGGTCCTCGCTGCGTGGGCGGAACGCACGCGGCGCGTCCCGCTCGGGACGATGGTCTCTGCGGTCGGCTACCGGAACATCGGCCTGACGGTGAAGATGGCCACGGCGCTCGATCACGCGAGCGGGGGTCGCGCGATGCTCGGGATCGGGGCGGGCTGGCACGAGCCGGAGATCGCGGCGTTCGGCTACGAGGCGCTGACGCTCGGCGAACGGATCGATCGGTTGGATGAAGCGTCGGCGGTCGCGCGCGGGATGCTCGACGGGGATGCAGTCGACCTTGACGGGCGCTGGGTGCGGGCTCGGGGCCTTCGGAACGACCCGCCACCGGTCCAGCGGCGGCTGCCGTTGCTGATCGGCGGCAGCGGTGAGCGACGGACGCTGCGGATCGTCGCCCGGGACGCGGACATCTGGAACGGCGAGGGTCCGCCGGAGCTGTACGCCCACAAGTCGGTCGTGCTCGACCGTTGGTGCAGGGACGTGGACCGGGACCCGACGTCGATCCGTCGAACGGTCGGGATCCCGCCGGTCTTCATCCGCGATACCCGCGAGGCGGCGGTCGATGGCCTCGCGAACGTCCTCGGCCGCTACGGCGGACCCGCCGAGCGCGCCCGAGCCTGGGCGGAGAGCTCGCCGCTGGCGAACACGGAAGACGCCGTCGTCGAGCTCTTCCGGGGCTGGCGCGCAGCCGGCGCCGAGGAGGTGATCATCGACCAGCCGTCGCCGTTCGACGACGAAACGCTCGCGCGGCTCGCAGGGCCCGTCCGCGAGCGCCTGGTCTGATGGCGATGGCGAGCGACGCGCCCGGTCCGACGTCGCGATTCGTTGTGCTCTGAGGGAGGATCGTTCGTGCGTGCTGCGGTCTACGAGGGTGAGGGTCGGCTCGTCGTTCGCGACTGGCCGGTTCCGGTCCCGGGCCCGACGGAGGTCCTGATCGAGGTCGAGGCCTGCGGGATCTGCGGGTCCGACGTCCAGATCATCAACGTCCCGCCCGGCCATCCCTCGACGCCGCCCGTCGTCATCGGCCACGAGTTCGTCGGCACGGTCACGGGCCTCGGATCCGCGGTGACCGAGATCTCCGTCGGCCAGCGGGTCGTTTGCGATCCCGACCCGAAATGCGGCGCGTGCGACTCGTGCCGGGCTGGTCGTCCGGCCAACTGCACGAACATCGTCGCGCTCGGCGTCCATCGCGACGGCGCGCTGGCCCAGCTCGTGACCGCCCCGGCGAACAGCGTCTACCCGATCTCGGACTCGATCGATCCCGAGCTCGCGGCGCTCGTCGAGCCCCTGGCCTGTGTCGTCAACGGCACGAACCGGGCCGCCATCCGGCCGGGGGAGACGGCCGTCGTGTTCGGCGCGGGGGCGATCGGCTGCCTCTTCATCGCGGTGCTCCATGCGTCGGGCGCGTCCCGCATCGTCGCGGTCGAACCGAGCACGCAACGGGCGCCGGTGGCGAAGGCGATGGGCGCCGACGAAGTCCTGACGCCGGACGAATGGAGTGCGCGGCGATCCGAGCTGCTGCCGAAGGGCGCCGACGTCGTCGTGGATGCCGTCGGCGCGGTCCTGCCCCAGGCGATCGAGGCCGCGGCGATGGGAGCGCGCGTCGTGATGTTCGGGATGAACGGCAACGCTCGGCCGCCCGTGCACCAGGTCGAGATCGTCGAAAAGGGCCTGTCGATCCTGGGCTCGTACATCTCGAACTTCACCTTCCCGGCCGCCATCCGGCTCGTCGAGAGCGGTCAGCTCGACCTCCGGCCGATGATCACCGCGACGATCGGCCTCGAGGACACGGCAGAAGGGATCGGCCGGCTGCGATCCGGCGAGGCCGTCAAGATCGTGATCCGGCCATGAGCGTCCGCTCCGCAAACGAACCGACGCGCTCCGATCGGATCCGCGTCGCCAGTGCCCCGGTCTCCTTCGGCGTCGACGAGGTCCTCCAGGACGACGCCTGGATGCCGCAGCCGGACGAGATGCTCGACTGGATGGTCGACATCGGTTTCGAGGGGACCGAGCTTGGGTCGCCCGGCTATCTTGGCGACGGGCCGACGGTCCACGAACGGCTGAGCTCGCGCCGGCTCGAGCTCGTCGGCGCCTTCCTGCCGCAGCATTTCAGCCGGGCGGAGCTCGCGGCCGAGGACCAGAACTGGCTCCGCGAGACGCTGGCGATGATCCGGGTCGCGACGCCCGACGGCTCGCGTCCCTTCGCCGTCCTGTCCGACCACTTCGACGAGCCCGACCGCCGGGCGTTCTCCGGCCGGATCCAGGACCACCCCGAGACGTGGCTGTCAGCGGCGCGATTCCGAACGCTGGTCGACAACCTGCACCGAGCCGCCGAGCTCTGCCGAACGGCGGG
>JBPYEM010000400.1:0-7742 GCA_051985205.1 Candidatus Limnocylindrales bacterium
CGGGGACGTGGGGCGATGCCCGCGACTCGAACCCGGAGTTCGGCGAGCGCTACCTCGCGGCGGTCACCCGCGGCACGATCCGCGTCCTCGACGACATCGAGCGGACCTTCGCCGCGATGCCGGAGCGGTAGCGACTACCCGACGAGCCAGGCGCCGCCGCGCATGACGCGGGGGACCCGGAGACCGGGATCGAGCTCCACGAGATCCGCCAGCTGACCCGTGGCGATGCGGCCGCGGTCCGTCAAACCGAGAAGATCGGTTGGGTTCGTCGAGGCCGCGGCGACGGCCGCCGGGAGCGGAATCCCGGCCCGGACGAGGTTGCGGACCGCGTCGTCCAGTCCGATCACGGAGCCGGCCAGCGTCTCGGTACCGGCGAGGACGGCTCGGCCGTCGACGACCTCGCAGGCGAGCTGGCCGATCCAGCCTCGGCCGGCCGGCGTGCCCGCGATCGCGAGGGCATCGCTGACCAGCAGCATCCGCGTCGCCGGCTTCAGCCGGACGACGAGTGGCCACAGCTCCCCGGCGACGTGGTGGCCGTCGGCGATCAGCTCGACCGCGACGCCGTCGTCGAGGATCGCGGCGAGCGCAAGCCCGGGTGCCCGATGGTCGAGGCCGGTCATCGCGTTGAAGAGATGGGTCGTCGAGCGCGCGCCCGCCGCGTAGCCGCGTCGTGCCTCGTCGAACGTCGCCGCGGAATGACCCAGGGAGACCACGACGCCACGTCCCGACAGCGCGGCGATCAGGTCGAGCGCGCCGGGCAGCTCGGGCGCGATCGTGACGACCCGCAGCCCGTCCACCAGGGCCTCGAGCGCCGACGGTTCGACCGCGGCCGGCGCGAGCAGGTGGGCCGCGTCGTGGGCGCCCTTCCGCGCTTCGGCGAGGAAGGGCCCCTCGAGGTTGAAGCCAACGGGGTCGGCACCGTCGTCGGGCGCGCTCGGTCGCCACGCCCGAACGCTGTCCGCGAACCGACCAAGTCCCTCGAGCGGAGCCGTCACCGCGGTCGGCAGGAACGACGTCACCCCTCGGCGGAGCAGGGCGCGGGCCATGCCGTCGAGCGCATCGCGACCGCCCATCGCATCGTGGCCGCCGAACCCATGGACGTGGAGGTCGACGAAGCCGGGCGCGATCAGGGGAGTCGTGTCGTCGGCTGACCGGCTGCGATCCTCGGCGTCGAGGTCCGCGATCCGACCGTCCTCGACGACGAGCCGTCCGGCCGCGACCCGGTCCTCCAGGATGAGGCGCCCGGCGATCTCCGTTCGACCGCTCATCAGCGAGCCGCTCGCGTCCGTCGCGCCTCGGTCGAGTCGTCCTCCCTCGTCATCGGTGGCCGGTCGACCCGTTCGTCGTCGGCTGGGGAACCTCCGGCGCCTCGACGTCGAACTGGACCTCGAGCCCGTAGCGATCCGCGGGGTAGCGCGACTCCGTGCTCTCGATCCGTCGGCCGCGCTCGTCCTCGATGATCCGCCGCTCCACGAGGAGCGGGCTACCGGCGCGGATGCCGAAGAGCCGGGCGTCGTCCCCCGAGGCCATCGCGGCGGTGATCGTGCCGCTGCCGCGTCGCAGCACGAACCCGGAGCCGGCGAGCGTCTCGTGGAGGGAGCCGTTCGCGAGGTCGGCCGTCATGACGGCCGGCGCGCAGTCGGCGACGAGGACCGCCGTCTCGAGCGCCATCGGCTGATCGTCGGCGAGCCGGAGACGTCGCAGGTGGACGATGGGCTGGCGGGGCGGGATGCCGAGGCTCGTCGCCTCGGCGGGGGTCGACGGGCGCATCTCCCGGGTGAGGACGTGCGAGGCCGGCACCCGACCAGCGCGCCGCATCTCCTGCGTGAAGGTCATCAGGCGATTGGTGCGGCGGTGGGCGGGCGGCTGGGCGACGAAGCTGCCGCGGCCGGGCTCGCGGCGGATCAGGCCGTCGACGGCGAGCCGCTCCATCGCATTGCGCGCGGTCATCCGGCTCACCCCGAACTGGACGCACAGCTCCGCGTCGGACGGGAGGCGCTCGCCGGGTGGCAGCCGGGCGATCTGCTCGCGAAGCGCCTGCTCGATCTGGCGGTACGCGGGCTGGTAGCGGGTCTCGGTCATGGCCGGTCCGCCGAGGGCGGGTCGGCGAGGTCGCCACCGGCTGCTCTCGCGAGTGACGGGGCCGCGGCCGGTGCGGAGGACTCGATCCGCGCCCCGACGTCCGCCGGCACCTGTCCGGCGGTCTCTGCCGCGTGGATCGATGCGCCGATCGCGCCCGCCCACGTCCCGAGCTCCGCCGGCACGATCTCGACGAGGTCGAGCGACGTCACGGTGACCCGCCGCCGGAGCTCCGCCTCGATCGGGCCGCGCAAGAGATCCGTGGCCGCCCCGATCCCGCCGCCGAGCACCACGCGATCCGGTGCGAGGGCGACGATCATGTTGCCGATCCCGATGCCGAGATAGCGGCCGATGTCCGCCAGCCCATCGGCCGCCCGGCGATCCCCGGCACGCGCCCGGTCGACCGCTTCCTCCGCCGTGGCCGTCCCGCAGGTGGCCGCGATCTGGTCGGCCCGGGCGAACGCCTCCAGACAGCCGCGGTTGCCGCAGTTGCACCACGGCCCGTCCGGCTCGATCGTCTGGTGACCCAGCTCGCCGACGGTGCCGTCGTGACCGAGCAGCAGCCGGCCGTCGACGACGACACAGCCGCCGACTCCCGTCCCGAGGGTGAGCCCGATCATCGTCGAGGCGCGCCGGCCCGCCCCGAGGCGATGCTCGGCGAGCCCGAACGCCCGCGCGTCGTTGATCAGCGCGACCGGTCGATCGAGCGCGGTCGCGACTTCGCGAGCGACAGGGCGACCGGCCCACGGCCCGGGGACGTTGACCAGGAAACGGACCGTCCCCGCGATCGGGTCGTAGAGACCCGGGATGCCGATGCCGACCGTCGCGAGATCCGGCCAGCGGGAGAGCGCGTCCGTCCCGACCGACGCCAATCGGGCGACGACGGCGTCAGGCCCACGCTCGGAATCCGTCGGGACCTGCCCGCGGTCCACCGCCCGCCACTCGTCCTGACTGGGCGGCTCGGCGGCTCGCGCCGCCCCATCCCGGCCGGCGGCCGCCGGATCCGCCCGCGCGCCCGCGACCCGCATGGACGCCCGGCTCCGCTCGACGACGACCCACTTGATGTTCGTCCCGCCGAGGTCGAGACCCAGATGCCGGCTGACGGGTCGATCGTCGCCCACGACGGTCAGGTCTCGCCGGTGACCCGTGTGTACGCGGCCGCGACCACGACGATGATCGCGCCGAACAGGACCTGCCGCGACGGCTCGGGCAGCCCGAGCACCGTCAGCAGCGCCGTGAGCACGGTGAGGATCAGCGCACCGACGATCGTGCCGCCGAAGCCGCCCCGCCCGCCGAGGATCGACGTGCCGCCGATCACGGCCGCGGCCACGGATGGCAGGACGTAGTAGTCGACCAGCGAGACGCTCGCGGTGTTCGTCAGGCCCGACACGAGCAACCCCGCGAGCGCGGCGAGGAGGGCGGAGACGATGTAGAGGACGATCAGGACCTGCCAGGAGCGTGTCCCCGACAGCCGCGCAGCGACCGGATTGTCACCGATCGCGTACAGCAGGCGGCCGTAGCCCGTCCGTCTGAGCCCGAGCAGGATCACCACCGCGATCGGGATGAAGACGATGAGGTTGTACGGGACGACGTCCCAGAGCCTGCTCGAGCCGAGCGTCCGCAGCCCGTCCGGGACGCCCGCGCCAGTCTGGAGCTCCTGGAGCTGCCAGACGTTCGCGAGGCCGAGGACGACGAAGCTCATCCCCAGGGTCATGATCAGTGGGTGCACCCGGAACACGCCGACGCCGATGCCGGTCAGGAGACCCGCGAGCGCGGCCGCGATCAGGGCGATGACGATCCCCTGGGCCGCGCCACCGGGGGTGTGCACGAAGGTCGCGGTGACGAACCCGGCCATCGAGCCGATCGCGCCGACCGACAGGTCGATGCCGCCGGTGAGCATGGTCAGCGTCTGGCAGCCGGCGATGATCGCGAGCGGCACGCTCGCCCGAACGATCACGCCCAGCCACGACACGTTCACGATCCCGGGGTCCGCCAGCTCGATGACCAGGACCAGGACTGCCAACAGAAAGAGCAGCGGGATGATCGGCCGGTCGCGGATCAGGCCCCGGATGCCGGTCGCGCGGAGTCCCGCGGTCTGCGCTGCGGCCGTCATCGTCGAGCCCGCCGGAGCTGGATCGTGCTGCCGAGGACGAGGACCGCGATGAGGATCGCGCCCTGGGCCACGAGGGCGAGGTTGGGGTCGAAGTCGAGGAACGTCATGTCGTTCTGGATCAGCTGGAGGACGATGACCGCGACGATGGGACCGAAGACGCCGCCACGGCCGCCCGCGAGGCTCACGCCGCCGAGCACGATCGCGGCCACGCTCTCCAGCGTGTATGGGCCGGGAACCGGCGTCCCGATCGTCGTGCTCGCCGTAAGGGCGAGGCCGCCGATTGCCGAGAGCAGGCCGGTGAGCATGTAGGCGATGACCTTCGTCCGGCCGACCGATACCCCGCTCCGGAACGCCGCGAGGCTGTTGCTCCCGACGGCGTAGATCGACAGGCCGAGCCGTGACCAGGCGACGGGGATCCAGACGATCGCGACGATCACGATCAGGACCACGGCGGACTTCGGGATCCATTCGTTCACGAACCGGCCGATCACCAGGTCCGTCAGCCAGGGCGAGGCAGCGCCGCCGGGCGCGGACCGCACGAGCAGCGCGAAGCCGGCCCAGACGAACGACATCGCGAGGGTCACGACGATGTCCGGCACGCGGGTGACGACGACCAGCGAGCCGTTCACCGCACCGAGGGCGAGGCCGAGGATCAGGACGCCGACGACGACCGCAACCCCGAATGCGTCGCTCTGACCCTGCATCAGGGTGGCGGTGATCACGCTCGTCAGGGCCATCATCGAGCCGATCGACAGGTCGATGCCGCCGGAGATCACGACGACGGCCTGGGCGACGGCGGCGAACCCCAGCGGCAGGACGGAGATCCCGAGCCCCTGGATGCCGGTGACGCCGTAGGTCGGCTGGATCAGCTTCGTGAAGACGAGAAGGGCGACCAGCAGCGCGATCAGGCCCAGCGTCCAGGTGTTGTGGCGGGCCCACGCGGCCAGCGCATCCGCGGGACTGCGTCGGACGGTGTCCGGGGTGGTCACGGCGGCGGTCACGAGCCGTTCCTCTGGTTGGCTGGGGGATCGGTGGGTGGCGGATCGGTGGGTGGCGGCTCGGCGGGTGGCGGCGCCGTCGCCGGAACGTCGTCGGCGGGCGACTCGGCCGCGGCGGGCGGCGCGGGCACGGCGGCGGGCGGCTCGGCCGCGGCGGCCCCTGCGGAGCCGGCCGGCTCCTGGGCCGCTTCGACCGCGGTCTCGACGCGGGCCTCGACCGCCGGCTCGGACGTCTCGGTCGCGACGAGCTCCTCCGGGAGCTGTGCGCCCGACCGAAGGTGGTACGCCGCGCGGAGCAGCGTGGCCTCGTCGGCGTCTGCGCCCGCGATCTCCTCGACGACTTCGCCGCCGAACACCACGATCGCCCGGTCGCAGACGAGCTGGATCTCCTTGAGCTCGGACGTGTACAGCAGCACGGACGCCCCGGCCTCGGCGAGATCGCGGAGCAGGAGGTAGATCTGCTGCTTCGTCCGGATGTCGATCCCGCGGGTCGGGTCGAAGCAGAGCATCGTCCGGACGCCGCGAGCGACCCAGCGCGCGATGGTCACCTTCTGCTGGTTGCCGCCGGAGAGGCGGCGGACCTCGTTCCCCGCCCGCGCGTCGACCTGCAACCGGGCGACCGCGTCGTTGACCTTCCGGCTCTCCGCCCGGAGGTCGATCAGACCCCACGTCGAGACCCTGGCGGTGAACGGCAGGGCGATGTTCTCACGGACCGAGCGCTGCATGAGGAGGGCCTCGGCGCGGTCCGCCGCGACGTAGACGAGCCCGGCCCGGATCGCATCCGCGGGATGACGGAACGTCACGGCCTTGCCGTCGACGAGGAGCTCGCCGCCGCTGGGCCGCTCGGAGCCGGCGAGGATGTCGAACAGCTCGTCCTGGCCCTGACCGTCGAGGGCGACGACGCCGAGGACCTCGCCCGGATACAGGTCGAAGGTCGCGTCTCTCAGCTTCGTGCCGGAAGCGAGCCCGCGAGCGGCGACCCTCGGCGTCTCTGCCTCCGCTGAATGGCCGGCCGTCCGCTCTGCGACCGCCGGCATCTCCCCGGCGATCTGGCCGAGCATCAGCTCGACGATCCGCTCCTCGGAGCCCTCGGTCACGTCGACGACGCCGACCGTCTCACCTTCGCGGAGCACCGTGGCGCGATCGCAGACCGCCGCGATCTCGATCATCCGGTGGGAGATGAAGATCACGGACCGGTCCCCGCCCCGCTGCCCGCCGATCACCGCGAGGACCCGCTCCGTCAGATTGGCTGGCAGGGCCGCGGTCATCTCGTCGAGCATCAGCACGTCCGGTTCGATCGCGAGGGCGCGAGCGAGGTCGATGACCCGGAGCGACGCGAGTGGCAGCTCCCGCGCCAGCAAGGACACGTCGAGTGCCGGCAGTCCCAGCTCCGCGAGCCAGTGGCGGAACGGCTCGACGGGTGTCTGGGTGAGTCGAAGGTTGGCCCGGATGTCCAGGTCCGGGATCAGGGCCGGCTCCTGGTAGACGGAGACGAGCCCGTTCCGCCGGGCATCCGCCGGCGAATGGGCGGTCCGCTCCCGGCCGCGAACCGTGATCCGGCCGGCATCCGGCCGCACGGCCCCGGTCAGGATCTTGACGAGCGTGCTCTTGCCGGCGCCGTTGGCGCCCATCAGCGCGTGGACCTCGCCTGGCCGCACCGCGAGCGACGCCGACTTCAAGGCGACGACCGCGCCGTAGCTCTTCGCGATGCCCGACGCGTCGAGGATGAGATCCGTGGCGGTGAGGGTCATTCGATCCCCGGTGCATGGATCGGGGATGCCGGCGGCGCCGGCATCCCCGAGACCAGTCTCAGAACGCGATCAGGCGCCCTTGCAGGACGACGGGACCGTGTTCGGATCGTAGGACGTCCAGCCGGCGATCGACAGGCTGAGCGGCCACAGTGGATCCATGCCAGGCACGGACTGCCAGGCCTTCAGCTGGGTCTTGCCCGCATCGGACAGGTTGTCGACGAGGACCGGGTCGAGCAGCACGGTGTTCGGCTGGCTGGCGTCCGGCGACGTCGTCACGGTCTGGCCGCTGAGGAGCTTGAGGGCGAGCGTGACGCCGGCGCCGCCAACGGAGGCGGTGTTGGTCACGGCCGCGCCCTTGAGATTCGGGAAGCCGCTCGTGTCGAGCAGCTGGGAGACGAAGCCACCGACATCCGCGTCGGCGATCGGCACGAACGGCTTTCCAGCCGCCTTGATCGCGTCGATGATCTGCTTGCCCATGCCGGACGCCCAGATCCCCTGGATCTTGTCGTACTGACCGCTGGTGAGGAAGTCGTTGGTCACCTGGGTCGCCGTCGTCGGGTCCCACTTGGTGAAGACGCCGTCATTGCTCGGGACGACCTTGATGTTCGGGTAGTCCTTCAGGACGTTCTTGAAGCCCTTGTCGCGGTCCGAGTCCGCCGGGTTGCCGGCGATGCCGCGGGTGTACCAGACGGTGCCGGTGCCGCCGAGCTGATCGAACAGCCACTTGGCGCCGAGCTCCGCGTACTTCACCTGGTTGTTGTAGAGGTTGTACGTGTTCGGGTCGGTGACGTAGGCGTCGAC
>JBPYEM010000401.1:0-8203 GCA_051985205.1 Candidatus Limnocylindrales bacterium
CGGCGATCGCCCGAGCTCGCCCAGCGCTCGCTCCAGCTCCACCGTCCCGACGATCTCGGCGACCGTCGCGAGGCCGGGCTCGAGATCGCTGGTCGTGGGCGCCTGGGAGTCCGGACGCTCGGGATCGGTCACGGCCGCAGGAGGAGGTCGGGCGCGACGCCGCCGACCGGCTCGAAGCCCAGCGACCGGTAGAGCCGTTGCGCGACGGCGTTCTCCTCGAAGACTCCGAGGTGGACCCAGCGACTGCCGTCGGCGAGCGCGTCCTCGACGGCGGTCGCCGTCACGAGCCGGCCGAGGCCGCGGCCGCGGAACGCGGGATCCGTGCCGATCGACGAGAGGTAGCTCGCGCCGGAGAACGTCGTACGGCGGGCGACCGCCGCCGGCTCACCGGCGACGCGGACGAGGATCGCGTGGTAGGGCTCCTCCGTGAGGCCCTGGATCGCCTCCAGCTCGATGGCGACGCGACGGGCCGGCTCGACGTTGAACGACGACATCAGGACCGCCGCGATCCCGCGCGCCGCGTCCTCCGCCGCCGGACCGTTGAGGCGATGCAGCCGCTCCACCGTGACCCCGTCCGCCGCGTCGGCCCCTGGTCCGTTTTCGCGAGCAGCGCCGGGCGGCGTCGACCGCAAGGGCGTTCGCTCCGCGTCGAGGACCATCAGCATCCCCCCGCCATGGTCCTCGAACCCGTGGGCCAGGAGCCGATCGATCAGGTCCGGCGGGCCGTCGTAGCCCGGGATCGGCCAGACGTGGGGGATCCGATCCAGGCCGGCGAAGAGCGCGAGGGCCTCGGTCAGGCGGCGGTCGAACGCCGCGGACGGCGTCGGCCAGTCCAGCCCCACGAGCCGGTTCCAGAACGGCTCGCGATCCGTCGGGTCGTGCAGCAGCACCGCATCGCCGAGGTCGCGGATCTCGCGACCGACGAGGCCGTGCGAGCAGGCCTCGTGCCACATCAGCCAGCGGACGTCGGCCGGCAACAGATCCGATGGACGGGCCGGACGACCGGTCAGGGCGGGCGGGCGATCGACGGCGACGGACATCGCCGGAACGATACCCGCGACCCGCCGGCCGTTGGCGTCAGGGCCCGATCCCACCGCGCGCCGAGATCCGATTGCGACGCGGGGCACGTAGGATGGTTCAAGCTGCCCAACGATCGGCTGGCCCAATCCCCGATCGCCCCCACGGAGGACCCTCCCCATGCGACGACTCGCCACGGTCCCGGCGCTGGTCCTCGCCTTCCTGCTCGCCGCCTGCTCGAGCGGAAGCTCCGGCGCCGCCTCGAGTGCCGGCGGTGGCGCCGCATCCCCGGCCGGTGGCGGCGCATCGGCGGCCGCCTCGGGCGGGGCATCCACCGCAGCGTCAGGCGGAACCACGGGTGGCGCGGCGTGCGCGGCCGCTCCCGCCGGTGCCACCGCCGCCGTGACCGTGACGATCAAGGACTTCAAGTTCTCGCCCCAGCCGGTCCAGGCGAAGGTCGGCGACGTGATCGTCTGGTCGAACCAGGACTCCGCACCCCACAGCGCGACGCTCGACGACGGGACCTGCGACACGAAGACGATCAACATCGGCGCCCAGGCCGGGCTCGTCTTCAGCGCTCCCGGCACCTACACGTATCACTGCTCGATCCACCCGACGCAGATGAAGGGCTACACGATCGAGGTCAAATAGCCTCAGGCCGGTCGGCGCGCGACGAAGAGGGTCGCCCCGGACAGGACCTCGATCACGGCCGGGGCCGGCACGCCCGCGTCCGCGAAGAGCGCCGCAAAGCCGCCGTGGGTCAACATCCGCGTTCCCTGCAGCAGCTCGTCGACCTGGATCCCCCAGAGGAGCTGCGCCTGGAGCGACTGGCCGTCAGCGCCGTCCTCCGGCAGACACCACTCGAGGACGACGAGGCGGCCACCGGGCGCGACCGCGGCCCAGGAGGCGCGGAGCGAGGCGGCCGGGTCCGGCAGCTCGTGCAGCGCGTCCTGGAGATAGACGAGGTCGAACTGTTCCCGGAACGGCATGTCCGGGATGGGCCGGTTCTCGATCCGGATCCGGCCGACGAGTCCGGCGTCGGTGACGTGCCGGATCGCCCGGGCCACCGAATCGGGCTCGAACTCCACGCCGACGAGCTCGGTCGCCGGGAAGCGCCGGGCGATCGCGATCAGCCACTTCCCGCCGCCGCAAGCGACGTCGAGGACCCGCGCCCCACGGCTCAAGGTCGCGGTGAGCTCCGGGAGCTGGGCGAGCCCTTCCTGGAAGAAGACGGCGATGTCCTGGACCGTCACCGCCTCGATCGCCCGGTGGAACCGGGGCGGGCGCTCGGCGATCGTGCGGCCCGTCCGGAAGAAATCGATCAGGCCGCCGTAGTCCAGGCTCGCGACGACCGCGACGACGAACTGACCGCCGAGATACTCCGGGTGAGTGTCGTCGAGGAGGATCGAGGCGACATCCTCCTCGAGATGGGCGCGACCACCGTCGAAGGTCACGAGATCTCCGGCGTGGGTCGCCCGCAGCCAGGTCGCGACTGGCTCGGGCCGGCAGCCCGTCTGCGCCGCCAGCTGCTCGGCGCTGATCCCCGCATCGCCGGCGGCCCGGACCGCTTCGAACAGCCCGAGCTCGAGACCGAGGTAGATCGCCCAGCTCTGGTAGAACCCGGCGACCGAGGCGGCGAGCTCCTCGAAGCGATCCGCGCGACCCATCGTCCCGGGATTGTCGCATGGCGACTTTTGCGGAACGGGCAGAACGACCGAACGCCGTCCCGGGCGGGACGGCGTTCGGTTCAGGTTGGGCGGGGAGGAGCCGCCCGTGGGATCGGCGCTATTCGGCCTTCGGGCCGTGCTTGACGACGACCTCGGTCGGACCGCCGCGATTGACGACGACCGGGGCGGTGCGGGGCGCCGGGGCGGCTTCGGAGCTCGAGCCGTGATCCCAGACGGCTGCGGGCTGCAGCGTCGCACCGGTCGACCTCGCGGTCGCGGTGAGGACCATGTAGCCGATCACGAGCGCTGCGCCGAGGGCAGCGAGCGCGATGGCGATTGCGCCAAGGATCGAACCGAGGCGGAGCGGCTGCTGGATCGTGCCGGTCGAGGCGGACATCTAGGACCTCCTTGCGCCCGGTCCGTCGGTCTTCTTCGACCGATCTGCGGTTCGGGCGTTCGATGTCCGCATCCTCGGCGCGGCGGGCACCGTCGCCATCCGGCGGTGTCCCGATCGACTGCGGTCGGCCTGCCTTAAAATTCGCCGCTCACGCAGGTCGGCGCCTTATGCGCAACCGGGCGGTTCGCCCGCGGGTTCCGGAGGGTGATGAACGCCGAACACCCCGACGACGCCGCGCTGGCGGCCGGCCTCGCGTCGGATCTCGATGGAACCTTCGAGGCGCTGGTCCTCGCTCATCAGGACCGGCTGTTCACGATCGCCTTCCGCGTCGGTGGCGATCGATCCGACGCGGAGGAGCTCGTACAGGACTGCTTCGTCCGTGCCTATCGGGCGCTGGCGACCTACCCCGGCGCGCGAATCCGGGAGCTCCGGCTCCGGGGATGGCTCACGACGATCCTCCTGAACGCCGGCCGCAACCGGGCCAGGGTCCGGCGGGTTCAGACCACTGAGCTGACCTTCGACCCCGGCGCCGAGCCGACGACCGATCCGCTCGCCCGCAGGGATGAGCGGGAGACCTGGGCCAGGCTGCTGGTTCAGCTCTCGCCTGCTCAGCGAACGGCCGTCGTCCTGCGCCATGTCGACGCACTCAGCTATGCCGAGATCGCGGAGGCGACCGGACGACCCGAAGGCACCGTCAAAGCGCACGTCCATCGCGGCCTCGCCGCGTTGCGCAACGCGCTTCTCTCCGCCGAGCAGCGCGAACGCGAGGAGGTTCCCGCATGACCACCCCGTTCGAGACCACCGCCGCCACTGCGCTGGCCTCGCTTCGCGCCATCGCTCCTTCCGGCCTCGCTCACCGCACGCTCGTCGCCGTCGGGCTCGCCGATGACTACGCCGTGATGGACTCACCGGTCGGTCAGCTCCGGATCGCGTGGAACGGCCGCGGCGTGTCCGCGGTGGAGGCGGCACCGGACGACGCGGCCTTCGAGCGCCGTTTCGAGGCGCGGACCGGCCGCGTCGCGAACCGCGTCGACGCGCTGCCCGCCGACCTGCTCCGACGGATCGAGCGTCGGCTCGGCGGCGACCGCCGTAATCGGATCGATCTCGATCTCCGAGGTTCGACGCCGTTCGAGCAGGCAGTCTGGCTCAAGGCGCTCGAGATCCCGCGTGGTGAGGTCCGGCCGTACGGCTGGATCGCCCGCGAGATCGGGCGGCCGAAGGCCGTTCGAGCCGTCGGGACAGCCCTCGGCCACAACCCGGTTCCGTTGATCGTTCCCTGTCACCGCGTGGTGCGGAGCGACGGGACGATCGGCCAGTACTCGCTTGGTGGTCCCCGGAACAAGCGGACGATCCTCGCCGGCGAAGGCGCGGATCCCGATGGGCTCGAGGCGCTCGCGCGCGCCGGCGTCCGGTACGTCGGGTCGGACACGACCCGGATCTTCTGCCTGCCGACGTGTCATGACGCGCGCCGCGTCACGGACCGGCATCGCGTCCAGTTTGCGTCCGAGCACGTCGCCAACGCCGCGGGGTATCGGCCGTGCAAGCACTGCCGCCCGGCGGTCGCCGCAGCCTGACCGATCGCACCCGGACCAACGCCCGGCCGGCGCGCCGGCGCGTCGTCCTCGACCCTCAGCCTGCGGCGACCGCCTCCGCGAGAACGGTTCGTGCGACCCGGCGGCCCAGCGCGAGGATCGTGATCATCGGGTTGACGCCGATGCCGGTCGGGAACAGCGAGCCGTCGGCGACGTACAGGCCCGGGATGGCCTTTCCGGACCGGTCCCGGACACGTCCGGCGGGATCGCATGGGTGGTCCGCCGAGTCCGCACCCATCCGCGCCGAGCCCATCTGGTGGGCGGAGAACACGCTGCCCCGGTTGGGGGCGAAATCGAACGCGCGGAGCGCGTCCTGGAAGACGGTGAACCGCCGCGCCTCGCCCTCACCGCCGCCGCCCACCTCGTGCCAGCGCGGCGGCGTGCCAACGGCGACGATGCGCCGGGCGCCGGCCGCGCGGGCGATGTCCGCCATCGAGGCGAGCCCGTGCCGGAGCGTCGCGACGCCGAGCGGATCGAGCCGGTAGTCGACGCGCACGTGGCCCGGTGAGGCCGGGCGCACGCGACCCGTGCCGCCATCCCTGGTGATGGCGATCAGCGGTGAGATATGGCGGATGCTGCCCAGGAGCTGGGCATGAGCGTCGGTGCCCTCCCACGGCATCGCGAGCGCGATCAGGCCCGGATGGCCCGGCGCGGATTCGATCGCATAGCTCCGGCGGCCGGCCTCCGGTGCGCCGAACTGCAGAGAGCGGGCCGCCTGCATCGTCCCGCGCCACATGTCGATCGGGTTATCGAACACGCCGGCAACCACGGACACCGGATGCAGCCGCAGATGCCGGCCGATCGCGGGATGATCGAGCCCGGACTCGAGCAGCACGACCGGCGTTCGCAGCGCCCCGGCTGCGACGACGACCTGCGGCGCGCGGACCACGAGACGGCGGGTGGCGGCTTGGAATGGATCGCCGCCGGGACCGGCGATCGGCTCGCCCGTGGCCGCGTCAACCCGGAGGACGTTCGCTTCGACCCCCACGGCTCGGCCGCCCTCGATCAGCACGCGCGTCACACGGGCGCGCTCCACGATCCGCGCTCCGGCCGCGTGGGCGATGGCGAGGTGGACCCGGATCCCGGACTGCTTCGTCCCCCGGGGGCAGCCGAACGGACAATCGCCACAGTCGCCGCAGTCCACCGCATTTCGCCGGATCGGCGCGGATTCCCAGCCGAGCAGCTTGGCGCCGCGGAGGATCACGCCGTCCTTCGGTGGGATCACGGTCGACGGCGAGACCCGGACGGCGGCAGTGACTGCGTCGAGATCCGCATCGAACTCCGGCCCGTCGATGCCGTCCACGCCGTGGTCGCGGGACCACTCCGCCCGGACGTCGTCGGGCACGGCGATGCTCGTCATCCAGTTCACGAGCGTCCCCCCGCCCACGGCCGTGCCGGCGAGCATCGTGATCGCGCCGTCCCACGTCGTGAGCAGGCCGTGGTTCAGGTAGACCCGCCGGTACGCGTCGAGCTCGTCGGTCGGGAGGGAAGCCTCATCCACGAACGGTCCGGCTTCGACGACGACCACGGAGCGCCCGGCCGCCGCGAGCTCGGCGGCCGCCGAACCGCCGCCCGCCCCGGAGCCGACGATGACGACGTCGGCGTCGAGGGTGACCGGATCGGTTCCGTCGGCCAGGCGTAGCGGCCGCACCGTCGTCCGATCGGCAGTGACCGGCGGCCGATCACGGACGTAGCCGATCGCCGCGAGCAAGGGGTTCGGCGAGCCGACCGCTCCGGGATCCGCGTACGCCAGGAACGTGAGCAGCTTGCGGAACGCCTGGAACGCGGACCGACGGAGCGGCAGACGTGAGCCGGCCCAGCGGAGGAGGAGGTGCTCGCGCTCAGCCGGCGAGAGGTCCCGGAACGCGAGGCCGCGACCGGCAAGGAGCAGGTTCGCAAGACGCGATTCGAGGAGTCGAAGGACCAGCCGCAGCTGACGGACCTGGGACGGATCCGCGGCTCGTGTCAGGGCCTCTGCCGCGAGCGCGGCGCGGCGCTGGGCGCCACCTCGGACGAACGTCTCGGCGACCTCGGACAGGGTCGCGAGCGCGCCGGGCGACCAGCCGGGCGGCGTCGCGCCGCCACCGGCCGGGCCCGTCACCTCACCGCGACGCAGCCGCCGCCGGCCGCTCCCAGCCCTGGGCAGGCAGCGGCTCACGGCGCAGCGGCCGGTCCTCGCGGTAACCGAGGGCGTACTCGGCCTGGATGATCGTGTGGAGCTGGCTCGTGCCCTCGTAGATCACGGCCGCCTTCGCGTTGCGCAGGTACCGCTCCACGGGGAACTCGTTCGAGTAGCCGTTCGCGCCGTGGACCTGGATCGCATCCAGCGCCGACTGCACCGCATGGTCGGTCGCGTGCCATTTGGCGAGGGACGTTTCGCGCGTGTTCCGGAGGCCCTGGTTCTTCAGCCAGCCCGCACGCCAGACGAGGAGCCGACCCATCTCCGTCCCGGCCGCCATCTTCGCCAGCATCTGCTGGACGAGCTGGTGGCGACCGATCTCCTGCCCGAACGTCTGGCGCTGACGTGCGTACGCGACCGACGCGTCCAGACACGCCTGGGCCAGACCGACGGCACCGGCCGCGACCGTGTAGCGGCCCTGGTCGATCGCGCTCATCGCGATCAGGAACCCCTCGCCCTCCTCCCCGATCCGGTGCTCTTCCGGAACAACGACGTCGTCGAGGTTGATCAGGCCCGTGTTTCCGGCCCGGATCCCCAGCTTGCCGTGGAGCGTGCCCGTCGACAGCCCGGGCATCCCCCGCTCGAGGAGGAATGCGGTGACCCCACGCCAGCCCTTCGCCCGGTCGGTCGATGCGAAGACGAGGAAGTGATCGGCGAGATCGGCCAGGCTGATCCAGAGCTTCTGGCCGTTGAGGCGATAGCCCGCGCCGTCGCGCCGGGCGGTCGCGGCGAGGTTCGCCGCGTCGGTGCCGACGCCCGGCTCCGTCAGTCCGAAGGTCGCGAGCTTCTCACCGCGTGCCTGCGGGACCAGCCAGCGGTCCTTCTGCTCGTCCGTCGCCCATTGGAGCAGCGCGAGCGAGTTGAGCCCGACGTGGACGCTCTGGATCACCCGGAAGGACGTGTCCGCCCGCTCCAGCTCCTCGCACAGCAGGGCGAAGGAGATGTAGTCCATCCCGGCGCCGCCCCAGCGCTCCGGGATCGGCGCCCCGAGGAATCCCTGCTCCGCAAGCTTCCCGAAGAGCTCGCGGGGGAACCCGCCGTCCTCGTCCCAACGCCGGATGTTCGGCACGATCTCCGCCTCGGCGAAGGCGCGCGCGGCCCCTTGGACGAGCCGGTTCTCGTCGGTCAGGGCGAAGTCGACCATGGCCGAATGCTAGCGGGGCTCGACCCGACCGGGACCGCCGCGGCGGCATCGCGGGACCCGTGTCATCCTCGTGAGGTGCGATTACTGGATGCCATCCTGCCCGCTGCCGGTTCCGATGGGCTGAGGCGGCGCGCCGTGGATCTCGCGATCGGCGCGACGCCGCTCGCAGTCGGCGCGGTCAGTGGCGCGTTGACCGCTCCCGCCATC
>JBPYEM010000402.1:0-13364 GCA_051985205.1 Candidatus Limnocylindrales bacterium
ACGGCGTCGCTCATCGGATCGTCGCTCTGGTCATCTGTATGGATTCTTCGGCGCGAGCGTGACGTTTGGATGTCGGTCGGGTGGTGAACGTCTTCACATCGTCGCATCAGCCGCCTGCGGACGCGACGAGCCGCTCCCAGCCGGCGGCCTCGCGGAGCGCGGCTGCGCCCGCTTCGAGCGACGCGTGCCGTTCGCGGAGCGCGGCGTCCGCCGCCTCGAGCGTGACCGGCACCAGGCGGACCGGAACGCCCGGGCCGAGCTGGCCGACAACCGATCGATCCGCCGCGATCACCACGCCGACGACCCGGTAGCCGCCGGTGGTCTGATGATCCGCCGAGAGGATGATCGGGCGGCCGTCCGGCGGCAGCTGCACCGCGCCCCACGGCACGCCCTGTGTCAGCGTCTCGCCGCCGATCCCGGCGCCGAGCGGCGGGCCATCGAGCCGAACGCCGACGCGATCGGCGGCGGCCGCGACCCTCCATTGCCGGCCGGCAATCGCGTCGAGCCCGGCCCCGGGACCGGCCACGACGCGCAGCTCGACGCCGCCGCCGGTGACGATCAGGAGGCGCTCCTCAAGCGGCCACGCGAGGTTCGGCCGTGAATCCTGGCGCGAGGTCCGTCCCGCCGGGATCCGGTCGCCGGGACGGAGCGGCCGGCCGTCGAGGCCACCGAAGCCGGCCGCCAGGCACGTCGATCGCGACCCGAGGACGAGGGGGACGTCGACCCCACCCTCGAGGGCGAGGTAGCAGCGAGTGCCCGCGATCGCGCCCTCGGCGTTGCCGTCGAACGCAAGCTCGTCGCCGGCGACCAGCCAGTGCGTCCGGCCGACCTCGAGCCGGTGGCCGCTGGTGAGCCGGGCGCCGAGGTCCGCTCCGGCCAGCGCGATCCGACCCGTTTCGCGGGGGAGGAGACGCGTCCCTCCGAGCGTGACCTCGATCGCCGCAGCACCGGGTTCGTTGCCGAGCAGGAGGTTCGCGATCGCCAGGCTGTGCGGGTCCGTCGCCCCGGATGTCGGGACGCCGACGTGGGTCCAATCGGGACGGCCCGCGTCCTGGACCGTCGCCAGCACGCCGCCGTCGACGACGTCGAGGATCACGGTCGGCTCATCGCGCGTCGACGAACCGGACGACCGCTCCGGCCTCGAGCCGCGCGGGCTCCGGGGCGGATGCGTCGAACAGTCTGGCGTCCGTCCGGCCGATCAGATTCCAACCGCCGGGCATCGCGAGCGGATAGATCGCGCTCTGCTCTCCGGCGATGGCGACGCTCCCCGCCGGGACGCGTTCGCGAGGAGTTGCGCGGCGCGGAGGGACCAGCTCCGGCGGCAGCCCGCCGAGGTAGGCGAAGCCCGGCGCGAAACCGAGGAACAGGACGCGATACACGGCCCCCGCGTGGAGCCGGACCACGTCGGCCTGAGCCATCCCGAGCGTCGTCGCCACGTCGGCCAGGTCGGGGCCGTCCGGGCCGCCGTACCGGACGGGAAGCTCGATCAGGTCCGAGCCCGCCGCGCTCGCAGCCGCCGGCGTCGCCCGTGCGAGCGCGGCTTCGGCCGCCGCCGAGATCGTTCCGCGCGCGTCCGCCCGCCTCGCTCGCAGCGGGTCGAATGGAACGAGGACGGACGCGTGCGCGGTCACCGGGCGGCCGACCCACGGCTGGGCGGCACGAACCCCGTCGATCGCTGCCGCGACTTCGTGGGCGAGGGCCGTGAGGGTCGGATCGGCGCGGTCGCCGAGGACGACGATGAAGGCCGAATCGCCGATCGGATCGACCCGGACCACCACCTCGTCGCGGCCCCCGAGCGTGTCAGGCACGACCGAACGCGGCGATCCCGATCCCCGCGGCGTCGAGCGCTGCGCGCACCGCCCCGGCAACGTGGACGGCGCCCGGCGTGTCGCCGTGCACGCACAAGGTGTCGGCCCGGATCCCGACCCGCGAGCCGTCGCTCGCGATCGCGACGCCGTCACGAACGATCGAGACGGCCTGCTCGGCTGCTTCCCGAGGGCCGAGGAGCGCCCGGTCGAGGCGTCGCGAGCGAAGCGAGCCGTCCGGCTCGTACCGGCGGTCGGCGAACGCCTCCTCGGCGACCTGCAGACCGGCGGCACGGCCGGCGTCGGCCGCGAGCGATCCGGCCAGCGCCACGAGGACGAGGTCGTCGTCGAGGTCGTGGATGGCCGCGGCGATGGTCGCCGCCATCCGCTCGTCGCGCGCCGCCCGGTTGTACATCGCGCCATGGGGCTTCACGTGGCGAACGACGGCATCGGTGACCCGCCCCGCCGCGAGGACCGCCCCCACCTGCGTCACGAGCGTCGCCCGCAGCTCTTCGGCGCTGAGATCCAGGTCCCGCCGGCCGAACCCGGCGAGATCCGGGTAGCCTGGGTGCGCTCCGATCGCGACGCCGTATCGGGCCGCGAGCTCCACGGTTCGGAGCAGCGTCACCGGGTCGCCGGCATGGGCGCCGCAGGCGACGTTGACGCTCGTCACGAGCGGGATCAGGTCCGCGTCGGTGCCCATCGGCCACGGACCGAACGACTCCCCGACGTCGGCGTTGAGATCGATCGTGTGCGCCCGGTCGGACATCCCGCCGATCCTACGACCTCGAGCGATCCCGGCCCGAGCCCGCGAGCGCCGCCGTCAGGAGGACGACGGCGCCGGCGGCGTGGGCGTGTCCGTTGGCGGGGGAGGCGTCGGCTTCGGTGGCTTGGTCGGCGTCGGGGTCGGGGTCGGCGTGGGGGTGGGTTCGACGCTCGGTGGCGGCGTCGCCGACGGCGGCGCCGACGGCGTCTCCGATGCGCTCGGCACGGGGACCGGCGTCGGGCACGGCTCGAAGATCAGGTTCGCCGAAGGATCCGCCGACGGCACCTCGAACGACGGGACGACGCCACTTGCGTCCGGCGTCGGGACCGGATAGCACGTGACCGAGGGGCTCGGCGCCGCACAGCCGTGGCCGGTGACGAGCGCGCCCCACGACGCCCCGAACGGACGGAACTGGCCGTTGTAGAAGTAGGCGGTCGGCGAGCGGTTGACGCCGCCGCGGACGCCCGGGCCGCGCTCCGCGCGGCTGATCCAGTCGACGTCGGCGGACAGCCAGTTCGCGAACTTGCCGTCGTACATCCCGAAGGAGCGCAGGACGTCCTCGCCGCACGTGCCGTCGGGGACGCTCTGGGTTGGCTCCGTGCCCTTGATGAACCACTCGTCGATCGATGGGCCGCCCGCGGTGGGCTTGAGGCCGGTGAAGGGGTCGATCTTCGCCGTGACCAGGCCGTCCGCTGGTGGCTGGAAGTCGTCGATCGCCCACTTGCTCGTCGCTTCCTGCATGAAGCCCTGCCACATGTAGGTCGTCACGTCGATCGAGAAGAGCGGCTTCTGGGGCGTCGAGACGATGCTGTTGTCGCTGTTGCCCACCCAGGCGCCGGCCGCGAGCGCGTACTGGCCGGCCGTGCGCTGGTCGGCCGTCGGCGGAGCGATGAAGCCGTAGGCGTTGAGGTCCTTGGCGTCGTTGTTCGTGCCGGTCTTCAGGGTGGCCGGACGGTGCTTGTTGCCCGGGCCCTTGAGCTCGAACTTCCCCCAGAACGGGTTGATCCGGGGCGTCGTGTTGCCCGAGAGGATGTCCGTGATGATGAAGGCGGACTGGGGCTTCGCGACCTGCTTGCCAACCGGCGGCTGATACGGCTGGATCGCGTCATGGCCGGCCTGGTCCTTCACCGACAGGATCGTCGTGTGGCCGAGGTACTTGCCGCCGTTCGCCAGCGTCGCGTACGCGGTCACGAGGTCGACGGGTCTCGTCTCCTGGACGCCGAGCGCGATCGCCGCGCCGGCGGTCGCCTGCTTCGTCTGGAACACCATCCCGAAGTCCTGGGCGCGGGCAAAGACGTGGTTCGGATCGTTGATCAGGGCGGCCTTCACGGCCGGGATGTTCAGCGAGAACTGGAGGGCGTTCCGGACCCGAACCGGTCCGCGTTCGGCGTTGTCCGCGTCCGTCGGGGTGTACTTGCCCCCGAAGTCCGTCGATGTGTCCATCAGCATCGTGCCGGCAGTCAGCGTCCCGTCGTCAACGGCAGTCAGATAGTTGAAGGGCTTGAAGGCGGACCCGGGCTGGCGGAAGCCGCTGCCGACGACGTCGAACTTCGGCTGGAACTGCGGCGTGCCCTTGGTCGCGTAGTAGTTCGCGCTGCCGACGTACGCGACGAGCTCGCCCGTCTGGTAGTCGATCGCGACCATCGCCCCGTTGTGGACGTCCTTCCCACGCAGGTTCTTCATCCACGCGGCGTACCCGCCCGGGATCCCGAGGCTCTTCGCCAGGCTCGCGGGGTTCTTGCTGTTCGGGACGATGGCGGCCGCCTGGACCCACTTCTCGGCGATCTTCTGGAGGTTCACGTCGAGGGTCGTCGTGATCGTCAGCCCGCCGGCCTCGAGCTGGTCGCAGGTCGGTTGGCCAGCACAGAGCTTGTCGGCGAGCTCCGCCTGCACGGCCCAGACGAAATGCGGCGCGATCCACGGCGGCGTCGCCTGCGGCGCCAGCACGACGGGATCATGCTCCGCGGCGCGGAGCTGGTCGGGGCTGTACTGGTTGCCGGAGATCGGGGTTCGGCCATTCGCCATCAGCTCGAGGATCTGGTTGCGACGCATGACGATCTTCGCGTTCGGGTCGACGACCAGCTCGCTCTTGCCCGACGCACAGGTGTCCTGCGTGTCGGCGGCGGACGGGTTCACGCATTGCGTGTCCGCGTTCTTGACGAGGTCGTACGAGGATGGTGACTGCGGGAGGCCGGCGAGGATCGCGGCTTCGGCCGGCGTCATCTTCGAGAGGTCGTCCAGCCCGAAGTACGACTTCGCCGCTGCCTTGATCCCGTACGACTGGTTGCCGTAGTAGTTCTGGTTCAGGTAGGCGGCGATGATCTTCTGCTTGCCCTCGACGCCCGGGTACGCCTCCGTGAGGCGGATCGACTGGACGATCTCCTTGACCTTGCGCTCCAGCGTCCGCGAGGAATCCTCGACGAGGGCGGCCGGGAGCAGCCGCTGCCGGACGAGCTGCTGAGTGATGGTCGACGCGCCGCGGCTGTTGCCCCGGAGGCTGTCGATGCCGGCGGAGATGATCGCCAGCGGGTCGAAGCCGGCGTTCTCCCAGAAGGTCTTGTCCTCGATCGCGGTCTGGGCATCGATCGCGATCTTCGGGATGTCCGCGAACGCCACGACCTCGCGCTGCTGTCCGCCGAACCGGGCGAGCTCGATCTTGCCGGTCCGGTCGTAGATGACGGACTGCTCCTGGAACGTCAGCTTCGAGAGGTCGCCGATGGGTGGCAGCCCGTCCGTCATCCGGGCGAAGGCCGTCACGACGCCGACGGCGCCGATGAACGCGAGGATCGCGAGACCGGTCCAGATCGCCAGGGCGATCCAGCCGGCTGCGCTCGGGCGCGTCCGGGGCTCGACCTCGCGAGCCGGGCGGGCCATCTGGGGAGCGTCGTACACGTCGGACTCCGGGGAAGGGGATTGCTGCCGGGAAGGATGCCATTGCCCGTCGCTGGGGGCAGCCGGGCGGCGTGCTCGCCGGTTACGACGTCATCTCAACCCGGGCTGTGGCGCTCCATCCGTCGAGGTCCGCGCGGGCGCGCTCCACGGCCTCCGGCGCCGCCGTTCCGCCGGGCGCGAGATGATCGAGGCCGAGCAGCGCCGCACCGAGGACGGGCGGCGAGCCGAGCCGGACGACGCGAGCGCCCATGATCGCCGTCCCGATCCGCTCGCGAAGCCGGTCGTCGAACCGGACGTCGTCGGTTCGGAACACGCCACCGCCCAGGACGACGTCCGGCTGGCGACGGAGCAGGCCGGTCCGCCGGGCGAGAGCGGTCGCCATCGTCGCGAGCTCGTCGGCGAGCCGGTCGATGATCGCCCGGGCGACCGGGTCACCGGCCCCGGCCGTCCGGAACACCACCGGTGCGAGATCGCCGATCCGGTCCTGATCCAATCGACCCGCGTAGTAGGCATGCGTCACCGCGTCGGGCCGGCGCAGACCCACCGCGTCCGGGATCGTCCGCTCCAGGGCGGTTCGCGGGCCCCGGCCATCCTGCCCACGAACGGCAGCGGCCAGCCCGGCCATCCCCACTGACGTCCCACCGCCCCAGTCGCCCGCGATGTCGCCGACGCCGGCGAACCTGGCGCGCCGACCGTCGACCCCGACCGCCGCGCCGTTGACGCCCTGACCGCAGATCAGGGCGATCCCCCAGGGCCGGCTGGAGCCGGCCCGGAGGGCGGCGAACGTGTCGTTCAGGACGAGCGGATCGGGCCCGCCGGACGCCTCGGCGACGAATCGACGGAGCAGCCGGACGTCCTCGGGGTAGTCGGCGCCGGCGAGGCAGGCGACGACGACATCCGGCTCGATCGCGGCCCGTCCGGCCCGTCCGGCCACCGCTCGGAGCTGGCTTCTCAGCCGGGCCGACGCCTCGTCGAGACGGATCGCCTGGTGCGAGATCGTCGGTCCGCGAACGGCGCCGAGGAGCCGGCCGTCGCCGGCGAGGAGCGCAACGTCCGCCTTGGAGTTGCCCCCGTCGATGGCGAGGACGAGGCGATCCGCGAGAAGGGACGAGCTCCTGTCGCCGACGCGGTCAGCGATCGTGCCGCTGACACCGTCAGCGGCCGTCACGCCGCGTACTGCTCGAGCTCGTCGAGTCGGACGAAGGTGGCGCCGCGCTCTCGGAGGCCATCGATCAGCGGCGGCAGGGCGTCCAGGGTTCCGGGTGGCCAGGAGTGGAACAGCACGACGGCGGGGTCGCCGGCGCCGGGTACGAGACGGATCGCGTCGGCTGCCATGGCCTCGCCGGTCCGGTGCGGCTCCCAGTCCTCGAGGATCACGTCCTGGCCGATGTCGCGATAGCCCAGACCGGCGAGAACGGTGAGGACCCGTCGATCCGAGGCACCGGCGCCGAACGGGCAGCGGAACCACGGCCGTGGATCGACGCCGACGACCTCCCGGATCACGCGCTCAGCGGCCTGGACGTCCGTGCGGATGCCGACCGACGTCAGGAGCGGCAGCCGGGCGTGGTAGAAGCTGTGATTGCCGACGAGGTGACCCTCCGCCGCGACGCGCCGCGCCGTTGTCGGGTTCGCCTCGACCCAGCGGCCCTGCAGGAACCAGGTCGAGACGACGTCTCGACCGCCGAGCGCGTCCAGGATCTCCTCGCTGATGCCCGGCCGGTGGACCCGGTCGGGATGCTCCGCATCGAAGGTCAGGGCGACCCGAAGGCCGCCGACCGTGGCTCGGGCGGCGCGTGCGACGTGCAACGTCCCCTCCATGTGCTGGCGCTACTTCTCGACGCCGGTGATCACAATGCCTCGAACGAAGAACCGCTGGAAGATCAGAAAGAGTCCGATCGGGATGATCAGGGTCATGAGCGTCCCAGCCTGGATCAGGCCGGGGTCCTGGGCGACCCGGGCGCCGGAGAAGTTCGCGAGGGCGACGGACACCGTCTGGATGTCCGGTGAGCCAGACAGATAGATCAGCGGGCCGAAGAAGTCGTTCCACGAGTACACGAACGTGAAGATCGCCACCGCGATGAGCGCGGGCCACGCCTGGGGGAGGATGACCGAGATCAGCGTCCGGAACGGGCCGGCGCCGTCGATCGCAGCCGCCTCGTCCATGTCTCGGGGGATCGTGAGGAAGTACTGCCGCAGCAGGAAGACGTCGTAGGCGTTGGCGAAGAACGCCGGCACGATGAGCGGCAGCCACGTCCCGACCCAGCCGATCTTCAGGAAGAGCGTGTAGGTCGGGATGATCGTGACCGCTCCCGGCAGGAAGATCGTCGCGATCACGAGGATGAACAGCGCGTTCCGGCCGGGGAACCGGAACCGGGCGAAGCCGTAGGCAACCAGGGTGCACGACACGACCGTCCCGATCATCGAGAACAGGGCGATCAGGATCGTGTTGAGCAGCAGCCGTGGATAGTTGATCTCGTTCCACACGTTCGCGTAGTTCTCGAAGTGCGGCGCGAGGACCTGGACCCCCTGGAGCTGTCGCCAGTTGCCATCCCACTTGATCAGCGGCGCCGTCTGCGCATTCGGATCGCTCGGATCCACGAACGAGCTCTGCTTCAGCCCCTTCCGGACGAGTGCCAATGGCTTTGTCGCCCCGTCCGGCAGCGGGACGAGGTAGATCGGGTAGTCGCGATCCCGATACGTGAACGTCTGCGGGCTCTCCGGCCACAGCGGCGAGTCCACCGCGGCGATCTGCTGGGGGCTCTTGATCGAGAACGTGACGGACCGGATCAACGGGGACAGGAAGGCAGCCAGCAGGACGACGGCGAGGAACGTGACGCCGAAGCTCCGGGCCCGGTCGCGCGGCCGTGGCCGGTCCGCGGACCGGCGCCGCCTCCGGAGGCCGCCCAGGATCCCCGGCAGCCCGCCGGCGATCTCCTGCCCGCCCGCCCCGGTCCCGGCCGACAGCGCCACGCTATCGCTCCGCCGCGTAGTAGACCCAGCGTCGGGCGGAGGCGAACACGAGCAACGTCACGACGAGCGTGAGGCCGAACAGGAGCCAGGCGAGCGTCGCCCCGTACGACATGTTCTGGTAGGCGAAGAAGTTCTTGTAGATATACAGGTTGAAGAACAGCGTCGAGCCGCCCGGCTCGCCCGTTCCCTGGTTCAGGACGAGCGGCACGAGGAAGTACTGGAGCACGTCGACGATCGCCAGGATCAGCGTGTAGAAGATCACGGGCGACAACAGCGGGAGCGTGACGTGCCGGAAGCTCGCCCAGAGCCCCGCGCCGTCGATCTTCGCGGCGTCGTAATACTCGGTCGGGATCCCCGTCAGACCTGCGAGATAGACGATGACGCCGGCACCGATCCCCCACACGCCGAGCAGGACGAGGCCCGGATAGACGAACGACGGATCCTGGAGCCAGTTCGGCGGGTCCGAGATGCCGATCAGCCGGAGGAACTGGTCCACCCAGCCGCTGTCGACGTTGAGCATCGACTCCCAGATCAGCACGCCGGCCACGAACGGCACGACGTAGGGCAGGAAGAAGAGGACCCGGAAGACGCCCGCGAACCGGAGGTGGCGGCTGCCGAGGAGGAGGGCGACGAGGAGCGGCAGGACGACCGCGACGGGCAGTGACAGGGCCGCGAACTTCAGGGTGACCGCGAGCGAATCCCAGGTGCTGCCGTCGGACAGGACGGCCTGGTAGTTCTCCAGCCCGACGAAGCGGAGCGGCTCCTTCTGGTTCAGGTTCACGTTCGTGAAGGTGAACGCGAGCGTCGCGATCATCGGCAGCAACGTGAACGCGAGGAAGCCGAAGATCCAGGGCGAGATGAACAGGAGCCCCCAGCGCGCCTCACGGCGGGCAAGGGGCGACAGGCGGCGGCGTCCGGTGGGCCGGGACGCCCCGGCCACCGCCGCGGCGGTCACCGGCCCCGGCGAGGACCGGCCGGCCCGAAGGCGCGGCCGATCCGTCCGGAGAGCTGGGTCACGAAGCCGCGTCCCAGGTCTTCTGGAGATCCTGCTTCAGGTTGGCGAGCTCCGTGTCCATGTTGAGACCGCCGGTGCCCGTCCAGCGCGTGAGGTACTTGACCAGGATGTCGAGCGACTTGTTGTAGTTCGGCATCGTGTTCTCGGAGTTGGGGTTGACGTCGGCGAGCGGGATGGCCTGCGTCACGACGTTCCAGTTGACGTCGGGTGGGTAGATCAGCTTGCCCTTGTCGTCCTTCTGCTGCTCGAGCTGGGTGAAGAAGTCCGCCTGCTCCGACTTGAGGGCCGGGAACCCGGAGATCGAGTTCAGCAGCTTCGTGTGACCCGGGCCGAGGACGAGGTACTGGAGGACCGTGAAGGCCTCGTCCGGGTGCTTCGTCCCCTTGGTGATCCGGAAGGTGTCCGCATTGAGCGGTGCCGTGACCTTGCCCTGGTACGACGGCAGCGCGGCGAGGTTCCAGTTCCCGCCGGCGTCCGTTACGCAGCACACGTTCCACAGGAAGTTCTCCTGCATGGCGACGTGGCCGGAGTTGAACGCGTAGCCACCACCGTTGAACGTCTGGCTCTGGTAGACGGCGTTGTTCATGATGAAGTGGTCGGTCCAGATGCCCTGGTAGACCCACTTCCAGGCGGCCGCCCAGGCATCCGGGATCTGGACGGTCTTGCCGTCGTCGGACAGGAACTTCCCGGCCGCGAAGAACGCCGCGCCCATCGTCCGCAGGTCGTCGCGCTGTGGCTCGAACCCGTACTGGACGATCTGCTTGGCATTGAAGGCCGGGTCCTTGGCGTTCTTGCCGGCCTTGTCGACGGTGAGCTGCATCGCGACGTCGCGGAGCGTGTCGTAGCTCCAGTCGACCATCGACCCGTCCGCCATCTTGTACTGCTCGCCGTAGTTCGCGGGCGGCGGCTCGAGGTTCGCCGCGTCGAACATGTCGGGCTGGTAGTACAGCTCCGACGGGTAGATCGCGAAGGGGATCCCGAAGGTCTCCTGACCGCCGGACTTGTACAGGTTGAGCAGCGTCGGATCGAACCCGGACAGGTCGATGTTGTTCTTCTGGATCGCCGAGCTGATGTCGAGCCACTGGCCCTCGAAGGCGTTCGCGCCGCCGACGCCGAGCGGTCCGACGATGTCGGGCGGGTTGCCCGAGGCGAGCCGCGTCGCGAACGCGTCACGCGCGCCGGCATATGCGGTGTGGTCGTAGACGACCTTGATGTTCGGATGGGAGGCGTTGAACTCGGAGATGACGCCCTGGAAGGCCTTCTCCTGATCGTCGCCGCCACCGAGGCAGCAGAACCACTTGATCTGGATCGGCCCACCCGGTGGGACCGTCGCCGGGGCGACGCTGGCCGGCGTGCTCGGGGCGGCGGTCGATGGCTCCGTGCTCGCGACGGCGACCGCCGAGGCGGAGGTCGACGGCGTTGCCTGCGTCGAGCCGCACGCCGACGCCAGCAGCGCCAGGGCGGTGAACACGACGCCGGGACGCGACAGACGGGATGTCATTGCTCCTCCTTCATGTCCGTGGCTCCGTCAGTCCGATGCGGCGCCGGCCGCTGCCGGCCGCCGCGCTGGGGGATGGGTGGGATGGCCGGACGTCGAGGTTCTCGGCTGTGCGGCTTCGGCGGGTCCGTCGGGATCGGTCTGCCAGCTCGCCCGGAGCACGACCCGCTCGATGAAGTACCGGGTGCGATCGCCGCGGACGTAGCTCCTGGCGAACTCGATCGGGACGCCGTCCGTGCTGAACGCCGTGCCCTCGATCAGCAGAGCGGGCGTCTGCGGAGGCTGGTCCAGCAGCCGCGCCTCGCGGGCGTGGAGGAGGACGGGCTCCAGCGACTCGCGGGCTCGGGCGACGCGGGTCCCGTAGCGGACCGTCAGGACGTCGTAGAGCGAGCCGTGCTCCAGGTCCGTCGCGAGCAGGCCGGGGAATCGTTCCGCGGGCAGGTGGACCTGCTCGAGGAGGAGCGGCTCGCCGGCCGCGATCCGAAGCCGCTCGAGATACAGCGTCGGCGAGCCCGGTTCGATCCCGAGCGCGTGGGCAACCTGTTCGCCGGCCGATTCCGGACGGGCGGCGAGCAGGCGTGTCTCCGGGTCCAGGCCGCGGTCCTGCATCTCCTCGGCGAAGCTCATCGTGCCCCCGAAGTCGCGCTCGATCCGGGGGCGGAGGACCGTCGTCCCCCGGCCGCGGGTCCGTTCGAGCCGGCCCTCGTGGGTGAGCTCCGACAGGGCGCGACGGACCGTGATCAGACTGCAGCCGTATCGCGCGGCGAGCTGGCGCTCCGGCGGGAGGAGATCGCCGGGACGCCACTCGCCTGCGTCGAGCGCCGCGCGAAGATCCAGGTACACCTGGTGATGGAGCGGGACGGGACCGAGCTCGAGTCGGAAGCGGGCCATCGTGAGGGGCGAACCTCGCGGGAACGATCCTGGCGGGCTGTGATTGGTGGTCTCGAGCCGCTTGCGCGACGGGACAATGCTGATAACGTTATAAGCAACTTGTCAAGCCGCGACCGGAGCGATCCGGACCCGCGACGCGACCCAGCGGCGAGGTGAGCGTGGGCCTGAAGCTCGCGGTCGTCGGCGGCGGCAGCACCTACACCCCGGAGCTCGTCGAGGGGTTCGCCCGCCGGACGGATCGGATCACCGTCGACGAGATCGCCCTGCTCGACATCGATGGGCCGCGCCTCGAGATCGTCGGCGGGCTGGCCAAGCGGATGCTCGCCAAGCACGGCTGGGGCGGCAGGGTCCTGCTCACGACGGATCGCGACGCCGCGATCGACGGCGCGGACTTCATCCTGTTCCAGCTGCGGGTGGGTGGCCAGCAGGCGCGGATGGGCGACGAGACCTTGCCGAAGCGCTGGGAGCTCATCGGCCAGGAGACGGTGGGTGCGGGTGGCTTCGCCAAGGCGCTCCGCACGGTGCCGCTGATCCTCGAGCTGGCAGAGCTCGTCGAGCAGCGGGCAGCGGCCGATGCGTGGATCGTCGACTTCACGAACCCGGTGGGCATCGTGACCCAGGCCCTGGCGGATGCCGGCTGTCGGGCGATCGGCCTGTGCAACGTCGCGATCGGCTTCCAGCGGCGGTTTGCCCGTCGGTTCGGGGTCGAGCCGGAGCGGGTGGAGCTCGAGCAGGTCGGGCTGAACCACCTGACCTGGATCCGGGCCGTTCGGGTCGATGGCGTCGATCGCCTGCCCGAGATCCTTGCGTCCGACGCGGACTCGATCGCCAACGACATCCACGAGCCGGTCGACCGCCTCCGGCGGCTGGGCGTGATTCCCTCCTACTACCTCCGCTACTACGACGACACGGAGCACGTGATCGCCGAGCAGGCGCGGAGCAGGACACGAGCCGAGGAGGTGATGGCGATCGAGCGCGATCTCCTCGAGCTCTACAAGGACCCGACCCTTGACACGAAGCCGGAGCTCCTCGAGCACCGCGGCGGCGCCTTCTACAGCGAGGCGGCGGCGCAGTTGATCGCGTCCCTTGTCGACGGCCGTGGCGATCCCCAGGTCGTGGACGTCGTCAACGGCGGCGCCCTGCCGGGTCTCGCCGCGGACGACGTCGTCGAGGTCCCCGCCCGGATCGACCGCGACGGTGCGCACCCGCTGCCCCTCACACCGCTGCCCCAGGAGCTCCTCGACCTCGTCAGCCGGGTCAAGACGTATGAGCGTCTTGCGGTCCGAGCCGCGACCTCCGGCGACCCGGCGATCGCCCGCGCGGCGCTCGCCGCCAACCCGCTCGCGGGCGGGCCGGAGATGGCCGGCCAGCTCCTCGAGGCGCTGGTCGAGACGAACGGGCAGTGGCTGTCGCGCTTCGCCACGACCTGACGACCCGGCCCTGACCATGCCGCCGACGACGGAGACCCGGACGCGGATGCGCATCGAGATCGCGGAGTCGCCGTCCGTCGTCGGACGGTTGCTTGGC
>JBPYEM010000403.1:0-3431 GCA_051985205.1 Candidatus Limnocylindrales bacterium
CGGCCGACCCCCCGGCCGACTTCCCGCGATACGCCTCGCTCCATCTCGCTGGTCGACTGCCGGCGGACCGCCTCGTCACGAGCCGGACCGGCCTGGATGGCGTGGAGGACGCGTTCGCCGCGATGCGCCGCGGCGAGGGCGTCCGAACGATGATCAGCTTCGGCTGACGGCCGGCTCGACGGGCTCGCCCGGCTCGCCGGGGTCGGCGGACTCACCGGGCGAATGGGACGCTGCCGGGCCGCCCGGCCCCCCATCTCCGGCCGTCTCGTCCAAGGCGCCGGCGGCCGAGCCCAACGCCGCCTCGTCGGGCAGCGGGTTCGGATCCTCGATCTCCGGGACGAGCGGCTGGCCAGTGATCAGCCGTGACCCGCGGCCGTGCGTCAGGAAGCTCCACGCCCAGCGGACGGTGACGACGATCCGGTTAGCGAACCCGATCAGGTACACGATGTGGATCCCGAGCCAGAGGAACCAGGCCGGGAATCCCGACTGGCGTCCGAGCGGCCCAAGCCACGGGATGTCCGTCACGCCGGCGAGCCGGCCGATCACCGCGACGTCGCCGCGGTTGAAGTAGTGGAAGCCCATCCTGCCGGTCGTTGCCCCGTCGAGACGGGCACGCACGGCCTTCGCCGCGTACGTCCCGGTCTGGATCGCGCCCTGGGCGACCCCCGGCACGATCTTGTCCTGCTTCCAGGCGGTGTGCGCCGCATCACCGACGATGAAGATCTCCGGATGGCCGGGGATCGAGAGATCCGGCCCGACCTCGATCCGGCCCGAACGATCGCGTGGCGCGCCCGTCGCGTCGGCGACGACGCGAACGAACGAGGTGGCGATCACGCCGGCCGCCCAGAGGATCGTGCCGGCCGGGATCCGCTCGCGATGGCCGTCCGCGGTCTCCGTCGTCACGGCGCGCGCCTCGACGTCGACGACCTTCGTGTCGGTCATCACGACGACGCCGAGCCGCTCCAACTGTCGGCGGGCGGACGCGGAGACGCCCTTCGGGTACGTCTGGAGCACCCGGTCCATCCCCTCGACCAGGAGGATCCGGGCCTGCGCCGTGTCGATCGAACGGAAGTCGCGGCGGAGCGTGTCGCGGGCGATCTCGCCGAGCGCGCCACCCAGCTCGACGCCGGTCGGCCCGCCACCGACGATCACGAACGTCAGCCACTCCTTGCGGCGGTCGGGGTCGTGCTCGCGCTCGGCCGCCTCGAAGGCGATCAGGATCCGGCGGCGGATCTCCGTCGCGTCGTCGAGCGATTTCAGGCCCGGCGCGAACCCGGCCCACTCGTCGTGGCCGAAGTAGCTGTGGTGGGCGCCGGTCGCGACGATCAGCGTGTCGTAATCGAGCGTGCCGCCGTCGTCGAGCCGAAGCTGGCGGTGCTCCGCATCGAGGCCCTTCGCCTCGCCGAGGAGGACCGTGGTGTTCGACTGCTTCCGGAGCACGGAGCGCAGCGGCTGCGCGATCTCGCCCGGAGCGAGGGCTCCGGTCGCGACCTGGTACAGCAGCGGCGCGAACAGATGGTGATTGCGACGGTCGACAAGCGTCACGGCGACGCGGTCGTCCTTCCCGAGCTCCCGGGCGGCGTACAACCCGCCGAACCCGCCGCCGACGATCAGGACGCGATGCCGGGCGGTGGCGCCTGAAGTTGGCTGGGCGGTCATCGTCCCTCGATTGTAGAGAGGGGCCCACGATCGAGCCGGGAACCTGGCCGCCGAGCGTTGCGGCCGCGTGGTCGTCGTCGGGCGCGGCGGTCAACGGGGCGCGCTGACGAGGGTCGCAACGGCGCGTCAGCCGGTGGCCGCGACGGCGTCCTCCTCGTCCGGCGCGGGCCGCTCGTGAACGTGCTCACGGAGCTCCGGGTAGAGCCGCCAGACCCCGATCAGCCCGAGCAGGCACAGGATCCCGCCGCTCAGGACCGAGGCCTGGGCGCCCACGACCGACGCCACGGCCGCCGCCTCGATGTCGCCCGTGGCCGGTCCGCTCCGAACGACGAGCCCGTTCACGGCGGCGACCCGGCCGCGGAGCTCGTCCGGCGTCACGAGCTGGACGATCGTGCCGCGGAGAACCGCTGAGAAGACGTCGGCGGCTCCGGCAACGGCGAGGCAGCCGAGGGCGACGACGAACAGGGAGGACGACAGGGTGGCCAGCCCGAACGCCACGATCGCGACGCCCCAGATCGCGACCGCGACGAACACCGCCCGCCCGGGCCGCCGGACGTGCGAGAGCCAGCCGGACAGCAGCGCCCCGAGGAACGCGCCCGCCGCAGGCGCCGCCGCGAGCAGGCCGACACCCGTCGGGCCGGTGCGGAACACGTCGAGGGCGAGCACGGGGAAGAGCGACGTCGGCATGCCGAAGATCATGGCGTTCAGATCGATCACGAAGGTCGACTGGATGACGCGCCGCGTCCGGATGAACGCCAGCGATTCGCGGATCGCCGCCAGGCCGGGCCGGGTCACCGCGCCGAGCGGCGGGATCGAGGGGATCCGCGTCAGGGCGAGGAGCGACGCACCGAAGGTCAGGACGTCGACGGCGTAGGCGGCCGACAGACCGACGGTGGCGATCAGCGCGCCACCGAACGCCGGGCCGATGACGGACTGGAGCTGGAAGTTCAGCTGGTTGAGCGCGATGGCAGCGGGCAGACGCTCCTTCGGCACGAGCCGCGGAATGGACGACGCCCGCGCCGGCTGGTCGAACGCGCTGAACGACCAGGCGACGAACGCGACGGCGAACACGGCGATGACCGGCGGCGATCCGTGGAGCGCGAGAAGGACGAGCGTCGCAGAGCAGGCCGCCATCCCGATCTGGGTGATCGCCAGGAGCCGTCGGCGGTCCACCGCGTCGGCGATCGCACCCCCACCCAGCGAGAAGAGGAGGAGCGGGACCAGCTGGCAGGCCGTGAGCGCGGCAATCGCGAGGGTCGAGCCCGTCAGGACGTACACCTGGTAGGGCAGCGCGACGCGGGTGATCTGCGTGCCGATCCCGTTGACCGCCTGACCCGCCCACAGCATCCGGTACGCCGGATCGCGCCGGAGCGGCGAGGTGTCGAGGAAGATCCGGCGCAGCCGGTGCGACCTCGTCACGGAGCAACCCGGCCGGTTGACGGGACGGCGATCTCGAACCGGATCGTGTGTCCGTGGCTCGCGAACGGCGAGTCCGGCCCTCCCGCGCCGGTCAGCATCTCGATCCGGAGTCCGCGTGCGCTCGGCGGCTCCCGGATCAGCGTGACGGTTTCGGCGATCGCTCCGACGAGGACGAAGAGCGCCGCGCGAACCGCGCGACGCGACGCCTCGGCGTCGCCGATCCACGCGAGCGCGACGATGAACGTCCCGTCCGGATCCGTCGTCGCCGCGGTCAGCGCGAGCGGGCCGGTCGCCGTCGCCGCCTCGAGATGGGGCAGCAGATGCAGCTCCGGGTCCTCGGCCACCCAGCCGCT
>JBPYEM010000404.1:0-2318 GCA_051985205.1 Candidatus Limnocylindrales bacterium
GGTGCGCCGGCCCGGAGCTCGCGAGCGATCGGCAGCTCGTCCAGCGGCGGCTCGAGGACGCGACCGACCCAGTTCAGGTCCATGCCCGCGGTCGCGATCGCCTGGAGCCGATCGCCGACGACCTCGCCGAGGGCGACGCCGTCCGAACCCAGCACCGCCATCACGTCCCCGAGCAGGCGGTCCGCAGCGGCCCGGTCGGACAGTGGCGCGGCCGGCAGCCGCGTCAGCTCGACGAGCGCGCGCATCCGCCGGTTCAGCAGCCGCTCCTCGGCCAGACCGCGCTCCACGGCCGCGATCAGCCGCGCGTTCGCGATCGCCGCTGCGACGAGCGCGGCAGCCTGGCGGACGATCGCCGGCGACGGCTCCGCGTGTGGCGGTCGCCGCCAGCCCAGGGCCATCAGACCCGTCAAGCGGCCGGACACCCGAAGGCCGACGACGACGATCCGCTGGATCCCGTCGGCCAGCACGGCCTCGCGGACGTCCTCCCGAAGGGGTCCGGTCGCGACGTCGGCGCTGATGTACGCGTCGGGCGCGCGGAGCGCCCCGGCGAGCGGCCCGCCGAGCTGGCCGTACGAGACGATCACGTCGATCGTCCGCGGCTCGACGTTGCGGCTTGCCGTCGCGCGATAGCTGTCCTCGTCCGCGGACGTCACGAGCCCGACGTCGGCGCCGGTGGCACGACACAGGATGTCGAGCGCGGCGTCGGCGACCTCTTCCGCGGAGCGGGCACGACCCGTGGCGGTGACGAGGGAGGCGAGCGCGGCGAGCTCCGCCTGGAGCCGAGCGAGGATCGCCAGGTCGTCCTCGGCGACAGCCGACGTTGTCAGTGGAGCTCCTGATGGCCGAGGGGCAGGCGTTGCCTGAGGGGCAGCCGTTGCCTGAGGGGCGACGCTGTCCGGAACGGCGTCGGCGTCTCGCGTGGCGTGAGCGTCGTCCGACGCGTCGGCTGCGAGCATCGGGGTCCCGGCATCGCCGATGGGCTCGTGGCCGATCCCGGCCCCCTCCACGTCGGACACGACCGGTATCGTAGCGCTCGCCGCTCGGGCGACCGGTCGCGCGACGGCTGCCGGATCGGGAGGACATGCCGCTGAGCTGGCCGTTGACCGAGGAGGAACGGCTCCTCCGCGATACTGCCCGCGAGTTCGCCCGGCGCTCCATCGCACCCTCCGCGATCGAGCGAGATGAGGTCGAGCGGTTCGACCGCTCGATCTTCGACGAGATGGGCTCGCTCGGCCTGACCGGCGCTCCGCTGCCCGAGTCGGTCGGCGGCGGCGGGTTCAGCTACCTGGGCTGGACGCTCGTGATGGAGGAGATCGGGGCCGCCGATCTGGCGTCCGCCGTGTCCCTGTCGGTCCACATCCTGTCGCAGTACCCGGTCGTCACCTGGGGCTCCGACGATCAGCGGGCGCGCTGGTTGCCGCCGATGACGGCCGGCTCCGCCCTCGGCGCCTTCGCCCTGACCGAGCCGACCGCCGGCTCCGACGCGGCGGCCATCCGGCTGCGGGCGTCACGCGTCGGCCCGGCGGATGCACCCGAGGGCTATCGCCTGACCGGCACGAAGATCTGGATCACGAACGCGCCCGAGGCCGACCGCTACCTCGTCTTCGCCACCGTCGACCCGGCGCAGGGCTCGAAGGGGATCGCGGCATTCCTCGTCGAGAAGGGCACCGCGGGGTTCGCGTTCGGCGCCCATGAGAAGAAGATGGGGATCCGGGCGTGCCCTGCGGCGGAGCTCGTGTTCGACGATTGCTTCGTGACCGTCGCCAACCGGCTCGGCGGGGAGGGGGAGGGCTACCGGATCGCGCTGTCCGCGTTGGCCGAGGGCCGGATCTCGATCGCCGCGGCGTGCGTCGGGCTTGCCCGATCGGCGCTGGAGGCGGCGGCTGCCTACCTCCGGCAGCGACGTGCGTTCGGGGGGCGGCTGGCCGAGCGCGAATCGCTGCGGTTCATGCTCGCCGAGATGGCCCGGGACGTCGAGGCGGCACGAGCCTTGACCCGCCAGGCGGCGGCGGCGAAGGATCGCGACGAGCCGATCGGCGTCGCGTCGTCGCTCGCGAAATGGACCGCGTCGGACACCGCGATGCGGGTGGCGACGGACGCCGTCCAGCTGTTCGGGGCCAGCGGCTACTCCCGCGAGACCGGCATGGAGCGCCTGATGCGCGACGCGAAGGGCGCCCAGATCTACGAGGGCACCAACCAGATCCACCGGGCGATCGTCGCGGACGACCTGTTCGCGGGGCTGCCGCCCGAATAGCGTCCGCGGCTCAACCGACCACCCCGACGAGGGCGCCTCCGAGACCGTCCTCGCCGCCGCCATC
>JBPYEM010000405.1:0-4480 GCA_051985205.1 Candidatus Limnocylindrales bacterium
GGCCTCGGACCCGCCGTCGATCTTCTCGATGGGCTGGGTCGCCGACTACCCCGGCCCGAATGACTTCCTGGGCATCCTCCTGGGCTCCGCATCGTCGAACAACTACGGGCGCTGGTCGTCCGCCGCGTTCGACGGGGCCGTCGGGGCAGCGCTGGCAGCAACGGATCCGGCCACGACGCGGGCCGCGTTCGACCGGGCGCAGGGAATCGTTCGCGATGAAGCGCCGGCGATCCCGCTGACGTACGACGTCGAATGGTCCCTCGCCCGCGACGGGCTGCTGGGGGCGTACGACAACGGCCTCGGGATCACCCGGATGGCCGGCCTCGCATGGGCCCCGTGATGGCCCGTCGGTTCGCGCTCGTGCCGCTGCTCGCGCTGGCGAGCGGCCTTGGCTTCGCGCCGACCGTCGCCGCCGCGGATCCGGTGACCTTCGGGACGCCGACGGCGACATCGTCGTTCGGCGACGGGCTCCACTTCCGGCAGCCGGTCACGGTGTCCGTCCCCATCGCCCGGGTCGAGATCCTCGTGTCGACACCCGGCGCGGTCGGCCCGACCGTGGAAGCGGTTCCGAACATCCCGGGACCGGGCAACACGACGCTCGATCACCACGTGGACCTGTCCGACGGCAGCACGACGCCGAACACGCCGTTCACCGCTCGCTGGCGGATCACGACGCGGGACGGCACGGTCGCCGTCGGGCCGACGCTCACCGAGGTCTACGCCGACGATCGGTTCGACTGGAAGACGGTGTCCGGCTCCGTCGTCCGCGTCCACTGGGTCGACGGTGACAGCGCGTTCGCCGCCCGGGCGCTGAAGCTCGGCGACGACGCGGTGGCGTCCGCCGCCAAGCTGCTGGGTGTCACGGAATCCGACCCGATCGACCTCTATGTCTACGCCGACCAGAAGGCGTTCTACGACGCCCTCGGCCCGGCGACCCGCGAGAACGTCGGCGGTCAGGCAGAGCCGGAGGATCGGACGGTCTTCGCCCTGATCACGCCGGACGAGATCGACCAGGCGTGGGTGGGCATCGTCGTGCCACATGAGCTGACGCACGTCGTCTTCCAGGCCGCCGTCGACAACCCGTACCACGATCCGCCGCACTGGCTCAATGAAGGCCTCGCCGTCTATCTGTCCGCTGGGTACGTCGACACGGACCGTCGCCAGGTCGAGGCTGCGGCGAAGGACGGCACGATGATCCCGCTGGCCGGCCTGGCCGGCGCCTTTCCGACGACGCAGGATCGGTTCGATCTCGCCTACGCGGAGAGCGTCTCCGCGGTCGACCGGATCGTCCGCGTCAACGGGCGTGACGCCCTCGTCCGGCTGATCCGCTCGTACCGCGAGGGGGTCTCGGACGATGCGGCCTTCCAGGCGGCGCTCGGGCGGGACGTGGCCGGGTTCCAGGCCGACTGGCTCAAGGAGCTCGGCGCGGTCGCGCCGACGCAGAACGGACCGAGACCCGCGCCTGCCGGTCCGCTGCCGCCCGGCTGGGCGGGGCCGCAGCCGAACCCGTCGTTCGAGGTCGTCGGCTCGTTCCCGCCGGCCGCCGGTGCGCCGCGGCCGGTCCCCGGCACCGCGGATCCGATCGCCCGGTTCCTGATCCCGTCCGTGAGCGTGCTCGGCCTGGTCCTCGTGATCGTCCTGGTCGTCCTCGGCCAACGGCGGGTCCGCGGCAGGGCCGATGACCGGTTCGCTCCCGAAGGCGGCGACTGGAACCGGCTCTTCGGGCGCGCGGCGTCGAACGAGCCGGATAACGAGCCGGAGTCCGTGAACGCGGCGGCCCCGGCGGACGGCGCCGACTCGACAGACGGCGTTCGGTCGCCGCCGGCAGATGCCGTCGGCGATGATCCGGGTGACACGTCGGGGCCGGAGCGGCCGATCCCGCGGTTCCCCCGGGACGAGGGGCGATGACGACGCTCGCCGAGCGGATCCGGCGGATCCCGAGCTGGCAGGTGACGCTTGGCGTCGCCCTGCTGGCGCTCGGTTTCCTCGTCGCCGCCCAGCTCGCCGCGGAGGGACCCCGAGTCCGGTACACGAGCGAGGAGCGGACGCCGCTCGTCGAGACGGCGCTGTCCCTGCAGGCGACGCAGGACGACCTGAAGAAGCAGATCGTCCAGCTCCGGTCGGAGATCCAGGTCCTCGAGGCGGACAGTGCCGGCTCGCAGGCCACCATCCGGACGCTGAACGATCAGCTGGAGCAGGCTCGCATCGCGGCCGGGCTGATCAAGATGACGGGAACCGGTCTCGTGCTCAAGCTCGAGGACTCCAATCGGCCGGTCGCCCCGGGCGCCAACGAGGCCGACTACGTCGTCTCCGCTGCGGACCTGCGGACCGTCGTCGATCAGCTCTGGCTCGCAGGTGCCGAGGGGATCGCGATCAACGACGAGCGACTCGCCACCTCGAGCGCGATCATCGACATCGGCGGCGCCGTCCTCGTCAACACGGCCTACCTGGCCGGTCCCTATCAGGTCGCGGCCATCGGGCCGGCCGATCTGTTCGCGCGGGTCTCGGTGCAGCCGGGCTTCCAGGAGTTCGTCGTGACGCGGGTGGGCGGCTTCGGGCTGGATCTGTCCCGGGCCGAGCCGCCGACCGTCGAGCTGCCGGCGTTCGCCGGGTCGGTCACGCTCGACCAGTCGCGGGCCGTCGCCACGCCGGTCCCGGATCCCGCGGCAACCCCGGCGGGAAGCGTCCCGTGATCCGGGCTCGCGGTCCCGCGGCGCATCCCCGCGAGCTGCCGCGACGGGGTCCCTTCCCGATGCGGGCGCTCCGGAGCCAGGCAACCGTTGCGGTCGTCGCCTGCCTGCTGGGCCTGCTCGTGGTCGTCCAGCTCCGAGCCCAGACTGCAGATTCGGGCCTGTCGAACAAGTCGGCCCAGGATCTGACCGGGATCGTCGGCAACCTCAACACGGAGAACGACCGCCTCCGGGCGGAGATCACGGCGCTCGACACCCAGCTCGAGGAGCTGCGGACGGACCATGCGGGCGGCGCCTCGTCCGTCGAGCAGATCCAGGCGGAGCTCGCGAAGATCCGTGCGTGGGCCGGCCTCGATCCCGTGGCCGGCAAGGGCGTGACGATCACCGTCACCGGCGACATCGACGCGCGCGGTGTGAACGACCTCCTCAACGAGCTCCGCAACGCCGGCGCGGAGGCGATCTCGATCGCGGACGTCCGGGTCGTGTCGCGGACGACGGTGAGCGGCGTCCCGGGCTCCCTCGACGTGGGTGGCTTCCTGCTCCGCGATCCGTTCCGCATCCAGGCGATCGGCCGGCCGGAGGTGCTCGTCGGGTCCCTGACCCGGGCCGGCGGGATCATCGCCCAGTTGGGAGCAACCAACTCCGCGGTCACGATCGAGGTCGAGCCGACGACGGACGAAATGACGCTGCCGGCGACGCGCGTCGATCTCGTCCCCGGTCACGCCCATCCGAGCGTTTGATACCCTCCCGCGGATGACGGACCGACCCGCGCTCGTCCTCTATCTGGGCGACGAGCTCCGCCTCCGTCGTGCCCACCCGTGTGGCGGCGACACCTGGCTCGTCGATCGTCTCGGTGCGGACATCGGGCTCCGCTGCCAGACGTGCGGGCGGCACGTCCTCGTCGAGCGCCGCACGATCGAACGGCGGCTCGCCGGCTTCCTCCGTCGCGGCGACCCCGTCCTCAGCGCCGCAGCAGCTCCACGGCCCAGCGCCCCGTGACGGGACGCGGGGACGAGCCCGCGTCCCTCGCGCCAGCGTCCGCTGGCACGGTCGCGGCGCCGTCGACCGGCAGCTCCCTCGACGTCTTCCGGAACCGCCCGTTCCTCCTGCTCTGGATTGCCCAGGCGGCGACCCAGATCGGCGGGAACATGGTCATCTTCGGGCTGACGGTCATCATCTCGGAGTCGACCGGCTCGACGACGGCGGTCAGCGCCCTGATCCTGACCTTCCTCCTGCCGGCGGTGCTGTTCAGCGCCCTCGCCGGCGTCTTCGTCGACCGGATGGACCGTCGCCTCGTCCTCGTCGCGACGAACATCCTCCGGGGCCTCGCCTTCGTGGCGATCTTCCTCGTCGGGAATCACCTGGGCCTGATCTACCTCCTGAACGTGACCGTCTCGACGATCACGGTCTTCTTCGCCCCGGCCGAGGCGGCGATGATCCCGATCCTCGTCCCCCGCAAGCAGCTGCTGTCGGCGAACGGCATCTTCACGCTGACGCTGAACGCCGCCTTCGCCCTCGGGTTCACCCTGATCGGGCCGTTGATCGTGAAGATCGCGAGCGCGCCGGCGCTGATCGTCGTCGTCGCCGCGCTGTACTTCGTCGCGGCGGCCTTCTGCTGGACCCTTCCGCCGGCGCCACCGGCGGCCCGTGACGATGCGGCTCGCGACGCCGCCGGCCGTGCCCGGGAGGCGCAGGCCGCCATCGGATCGGTCGGCGAGCAGCTCCGCGAGGGCCTCGCCTACATCCGCGACCACCGGGAGATCCGCTGGTCGATGATCTACCTCGGGATC
>JBPYEM010000406.1:0-3134 GCA_051985205.1 Candidatus Limnocylindrales bacterium
CGGCCTCCTCGATGATCTCCGCCACCGTCAGCATGACGAGCGGGTCCTTCGACGGCGGCTTGAGGACGATCGGGTTGCCGCTCGCGATCGCCGGCGCGACCTTGTGGGCGGCGAGGTCCAGCGGGAAGTTCAACGCGCTGATCCCGGCGATCGGCCCGATCGGGAACCGGCGGGTGATCCCGACCCGGCCCTTCGACGCCGGGGCGATGTCGAGCGGGATCGTTTCGCCGACCATCCGCTCCGACTCCTCGGCGCCGAGCCGGAAGGTGATGACGGCGCGGTCGACCTCGACGAGCGCGTCCCGGATCGGCTTGCCGGCTTCGAGCGCGATCAGGCGGCCGAGCTCCTCGCGGCGGGCCTTGATCCCCGCGCTGATGTTGCGGAGGATCGCGCCGCGCTCGAAGGCGGGCAGGGTGCGGGTGACCTCGAACGCTTCGACAGCGGCGCGAACCGCTTCTTCGTACTGGGCCTCGGTCGCGTGGTAGGTCGCGCCGGCCGGCTCGTCCGGCTTCGCCGGGTTCGTGACCGTCAGGGGATCGTCGGATTCGACCCACTTGCCGGCGAGGAAGATCGGATGGGGTTTGGCGCCGGTCACGGCGGTCATCGGCGGCTCCTGCGTTCGGATCGTTCTGCCATTCTATCCGTGCGGTTCCCAGCCACCTCCGGAGGCCCCATGCCGAAACGCGCTCGATCCCTTCGCGATGCGCTCGTCGTGGCGCCCGGCTCGAAGGTCCGGATCGCGAACGTCGACCCGAACGACACTCATGGCCACACCCGGGAACGGTCCGCAGCGGAGCTCCAGCGTGGCCTCGACCGCCTGACCGAGCTGCAGGACCGGATCTACGCGGAGTCGAAGCACCCGATCCTCATCGTGATCCAGGGCATCGACGCGGCCGGCAAGGACGGCACGGTCCGCCACGTGATGAACGCATTCAACCCGATGGGCTGCATCGTCACGTCGTGGAAGGCGCCGACGGCCGTGGAGCTCGCCCACGACTATCTTTGGCGCATCCACCAGCGAGCGCCCGGCAAGGGCGAGATCTCGATCTTCAACCGGTCCCACTACGAGGACGTCCTCGTCGTCCGGGTCCATCAGCTCGTGGCGAAGGCGGTCTGGTCGAAGCGGTACGACGAGATCAACGACTTCGAGCGGACGCTGGCGGCGGAGGGAACGACGATCCTCAAGTTCTTCCTGCTGATCGACCGCGACGAGCAGAAGCAGCGGCTCCAGGCCCGTCTCGACGACCCGAACAAGCACTGGAAGTTCCGCGTCGGCGACCTCGCCGAGCGGAAGCTGTGGGACTCGTACATGACGGCGTACGAGGCGATGCTCGCCCGGTGCTCGACGGACGCCGCGCCCTGGTACGTCATCCCAGCCAACAAGAAGTGGTTCCGGAACCTCGCGGTGGCCGACATCGTGGCCGACACGCTCGACGACCTGAATCCGGTCTATCCGCCCTCGCCGGACGACCTGACCGGCGTCGTCATCGAGTAGGGCTGTCGAACGCAGGTCGGGGGTCAGTGCTTCCCGAAGAGGGTCCCGAAGACACCGCGGATGAGATCCTGACCGACGCGTGAGGTGACGACCCGACCGGCCGTCCGCACACCGGTCTCGATCATCCGATCGCGCTGGCGGGCCTCCGTTTGTGCCTGACGCTGCGCGGCAGCCTGGGCCCGGTCGGCGGCCCGCTGCGCCGCGGCCTGCTCCCGTGCCTGGCGGGCGATCTCCCGCTCCTGTTGGGCGGCCGTCATCGTGTTCATGCCACCGGCGGTCGTCGGGGAGATCTGACCGGCGGCCGCCGCCTGGGCGGCGGCGTCAGCGGCCTGCTTCGCCGCCGCGATGCGCGCCGTGATGATCTCGTAGGCGCTCTGGCGATCGACCGTCTGGCCGTACTTCGCCTTCAGCGAGCCGGACGCGATCCGGGCCTGGAGGTCCGCGTCCGGCAGGGCCGCCATCAGCGAATCCGGTGGCAGGAGGCGGGTCGCGGCGAGCGGCGTCGGGACGCCGCGGGGCGAGAGCACCGTCACGAGCGCCTCACCGATGCCGAGCGACGTGATCGTCTTCTCGACGTCGTAGTGGGTCGTCATCGGGAAGGTCCGGGCGGTCTTCCGGAGCGCGTCCGCATCGTCGGGGGTGAACGCCCGGAGGGCATGCTGCACCCGGTTCCCGAGCTGGGCGAGGACCGACGACGGCACGTCCGTGGGGGCCTGGGTGACGAAGTAGACGCCGACGCCCTTCGATCGGATCAGCCGGGCCGTCCGCTCGATCTGCTCGAGCAGCGCGTCCGATGCGCCGTCGAACAGGAGATGCGCCTCGTCGAAGAAGAAGCACAGCTTCGGCTTCGGCAGGTCGCCCACCTCGGGCAACGTCTCGTACAGCTGGGCGAGCATCCAGAGCATGAAGGTCGAGAAAAGGCTCGGCTTGTCCATGACGTCGCGCAGCTCGAGGACGGAGATGACCCCGGATCCGTCGGGCGTCGTGCGGATCAGGTCCGCGACGTCGAACTCCGGCTCGCCGAAGAAGACGTCCGCGCCCTCCTGCTCGAGGACCACGAGCGACCGCAGCAGGACGCCAACCGACGCCGGCGACATCCCGCCGTAGTCCGCGAGGACCGCCTTGCCGTCGTCCGATGACAGGAACTTCAGCGTCGTCGCGAGGTCCTTCAGATCCAGCAGCGGCAGGCTGTTGTCGTCGCAGTACTTGAAGACGAGGGACAGGATCGAGGTCTGCGTCTCATTCAGGCCGAGGACCTTGCCGAGGAGCAGCGGGCCGAAGCTGTGGACCGTCGCCCGGACCTCCGCGCCGAGCTGGCCGGACAGCGACAGGAACTCGACCGGGTGGCCGGCCGGCTCGAACGTCCAGCCGAGCGACTGGAGGCGTTCGATGACCTTGGGGTTCGTCGCGTCGCCCGGCGCGGCGATCCCCGTGACGTCGCCCTTGATGTCGGCCACGAACACCGGCACACCCACCTTCGACAGCTCGCCGGCGAGCAGCTGGAGGGTCTTGGTCTTGCCGGTCCCGGTGGCGCCCGCGATCAGCCCGTGGCGGTTCATCATCGCCAGGGCGACCTGGACCCGGGCGTCGTTCGCGAGCTCGCCATCGAGCATCGGACTGCCGATGACGAGGGCCGGCT
>JBPYEM010000407.1:0-6917 GCA_051985205.1 Candidatus Limnocylindrales bacterium
AGACAGGCGACGGCACTGAACAGAATCAGGGAGACGATCCCGGCGCCGCGGGTCGCGAACCAGAGAAGCTGGGTGCTCACGGACGAACCATCGCGCATCTCACCTTTCGATGCGATTACGTCCCGGAAGGGCCCACGGGGTCGTCCGCCTCGGGCCAGCCGTTGAGCCGCACGATCGCGCCATCGACGGCGACGAGGCGAGCGGGCAGCCCGGAGCGTTCGAGCCACGCGACTGCGTCGTTTGCCAGGACGATCCCGGCCGTCGCCGCGGTGTTCGCGAGCACGCAGTTGGCTGCGACGACGCTGACGGTTCGCCAGGGCGACTCGACCGGACCGCCGGTTCGAGGATCGATGAGGTGGTGGATCGCCGCCGGCCCGCGACGCCAGCGGCGGACAGTCGTGCTGGACGTCGCGACGGCACCCGCCGGGATGGCGATCGCCTCGCCGGCCGCATCCGTCGGTGTCTCGCTGTCCTCGGCGATGAGGATCCGCCATCCGTCCTCGGGTGCACGCCCAGCCGTCGCGATGTCGCCCCCGAGCGAGACGAGGACGCCTGCGTCCGAGGGGCCTCCGATCGCTTGATGCGCCGCCGTCGCGGCGAGATCCGCCGCCAACCCTTTGCCCGTCGAACCCAGATCGAGCTCCACGCCCGGCGCGACGCGGACCTCGTGCCGGAGCCTCGAGAGCTCCACGGTCTGCCAGCCGGGGATCGGCTCGAGCCGCATCACGACGGGCGCACCGGTCCGGGCGATCCGGTCGAAATCGACGTCGTAGCCGATCGCCCGCATCGCCCTGCCGACCGTCGGGTCCACCGCTCCGGAGGTCTGTCGCGCTGCCTCGAGCCCGGCGCCGATCGCATCGAGCAGGAGCGGGCTGACGATGACGGTCTCTCCGGCGCGCGCGTTCAGCCGCGACAGCTCGCTGTCGTCCCGGAACCGGCTGTAGGTCCGGTCGACGAGGTCCAGGGTCTCCGCGACGGCGTGCCGCGCCGGTTCGAGCGACGCGCCGGACACGACGAGGCGGACGCCCGTTCCGAGCGCCCGCCACGTCGCGGAGGAGGAAGCGTCGAGATCGCCGCTCACGAACCGCCGGACGTCGCGTGGGCCGAGCTCGATGTCGAGGTCACCGCCGGTGCGGTGGTCGTCGACGTGGTCGTGGTGGACGCCGTCGCCGTCGCCGTCGCCGTCCCAGGATCGGTGGTGAGTGCGGCGGCGGTGATGACGCTGCCGGCGGCCGTCCCGTCAGCCGAGGCCGCAGCGACCGCGCCGAAGGCCGCGACGGCGACGAGGCCGCCAACCGCGGATCCGATCGTCAGGGTCCGCAGCCGGGCGACGGCGCGGTCGCGGTCGGCGGGGCTGCGGCGATGTGCATTGGTCATGCGGGAAGGATCGTCCTCCGGACCTTTCCGGTTCGTGACGCTCGTCCTCATGCGTTCGCAAGGCTGCGTGCTCCTCCTCGCGGTCGACCTTGTCTCGGGCGTGCGGCCCGAGATCGTCACGGAATCGTCAACTGCGGGTCACCGGCTTGACACGCCGCGCGGCGATCGTGCGAGCCACGTCGCCGACGCCAGGTCGGCCGACCTCGGAGGACAGCCCGGATGCACCGTCTCTCTCGATCCCACCGTCTCCTCGCCTCGGCGGCAGCCCTGACCACGCTCGTGGCCGGGTTGGCGGCATCGCCGGTCGCGGCGGCCGGCTCGCCGGTGGTCGGCCATGTCTATGTCAACAACAACTCGGCGGGCCACAACAGCGTCGCCGGGTTCGATCGGCACGCCGACGGGTCGCTGACGGCACTGGCCGGCTCGCCGTTCGACGCCGGCGGCGCCGGCACGGGCGCGCCGTACGGCTCCGCTGGCGGGCTGCAGGAGACGGCCGACGGACGGTACGTGCTCGCGACCGATCCGGCGAGCGATGAGATCTCCGTCCTCAGGACCAAGCCGGACGGCACCCTTCAGCTCGCCGACATCGCGTCGTCCAACGGCCGGAGCCCGGTCAGCATCGCGGTCCATGGTTCGCTCGTCTACGTCGCGAACGGCGGCAGCGGCGGCAGCAACTACACGGGCTTCCGGCTCAACGCCGGCGGTCACCTGACGCCGATCGCCGGTTCGACGTTCTCGCTGCCGGATACGGCGGCGCCGGGGCACATCCTGATCAGTCCCGACGGCCGGCGGCTCGTGGCGACTCGCGTCGGCCCGAACACCGGACCCTCATATCTCGACGGCTTCCGGATCGGCGACGACGGCCGGCTCATTCCCGCGCCGGGCTCGCCGTTCCCGGCGCAGCGGATCGGCCCGTTCGGATCGACGTTCTCGCCGATCCACGGCAGCCAGCTCTTCGTGTCGAACGCTCACGATGGTCCGGGCGCCGGCTCGGTTTCGGTCTATCACGTCGCGCGGAACGGCGGCCTCGACGCGATCACCGGGTCGCCGTTCGCAGACGGTCAGACCGCGCCGTGCTGGGTGGCGATCAGTCCCGATGGACGCGCTCTCTTCGCGGTCAACACCGGCGCCGGCTCGATCTCCCGATATGCCGTCGGCTCCAACGGCACGCTGACCCTCGCCGGCAGCACCGCGCTGAACGGCGCCGGGCTCCGGGCGTTCGACGCGGCCGTCTCGCCGGACGGCGGGTACCTGTACGTCGTGGATGCGGGGGTCGCGAGGATCAGCATCTTCGCGGTCCACGGCACTTCCGTCACCGAGCTCACGGGCTCGCCCGTCGCGATCCCCGGGGGCGCGGCACCCTTCGGGATGGTCGTCGACTGACCGAAGCAATCTCGCCGATCGAACCAACGGACATCCCGAGTCACGAGGCCCGACGCCCGGCGTCGGGCCTCACTGCGCTGTCGCCAACGGCCGGTGGGAGACGCGCGGTCCGGGGCGCGACGGCGTCGTGGCGGTCAGAGGTCGCCGAAGGCGCCGTACAGGACGATGCCGCCGGCGAGGACCGCGACGATCACGAGGGCGATCGCAATGATGGGCGGGCCATCGCCCGACGCGGTGCCGGAGCGGACCCGCCGTCCGCAGGTCCGGTCATCAGCCGGCGGCGACCGCGACCTTCCGCGTCGAACCCACGCTTGCTCGATCCTTCAGGATCTGGCCCGCGGCGAGCTTGCCGGGAGCACCCATCACGCAGCCTCCCGGGTGCGTCCCGGAGCCGCACTGGTAGTAGCCGCCGATCGGCGTGCGGTACTGCGACCAACCCGGCGCCGGTCGGAAGAGCCACATCTGCGGCGCGAGGAACTCGCCCGCGAAGATGTTGCCCTCGCTCAGCCCGACCGTCCGCTCGATGTCCAGCGGCGTCCGGATCTCGCGCTGGAGCACGAGGTTGCCGAACCCCGGAAAGAACGACTCGAGCGTGGCCTGGACGGTGTCGCCGAAGCGCTCCTTCTCCGTGTCCCAGTCGCCGTCCTTCAGGTGGTAGGGCGCGTACTGGACGAAGCAGCTCATGACGTGCTTGCCGGGCGGGGCCATGTCCGGGTCGATGGTCGACTGGATGGCGCAGTCGAGGTAGGGCCGCTTCGAGTACCAACCGTACTTCGCGTCGTCGTAGGCCCGCTCGAGATACTCCATCGAGGGTCCGATGTTCGTGAACCCCCGATACTGATCCGTCCGGTCGCCCAGCGCCGGGTACCGCGGCGCGCCGTCGAGGGCGAAGTTCACCTTCGCCGACGTTCCCTGGAAGCGGAAGCGCCGGATCGTGTCGACGAGGTCGGTCGGCAGCTCCCGCGGGTCGACGAGCTCCAGGAAGGTCCGGCGGGGGTCGACTGCGGAGACGACGACCGGTGCCTGGAACTCCGTCCCGTCGACGAGGGCGACGCCGGTCGCCCGCCCGTCCTTCGTGATCACCCGATCGACCGCGGACTCGAGGGCGATCTCCGCCCCGAACGCCTGCGCCGCGCGGGCGAGGACCTTCGTGAAGCCGCCGTTCCCGCCCTTGTGGAACGCCCAGGCGCCAAACTCGCCGTCGTGCTCGCCGAGGGTGTGGTACAGGAGGACGAGGCCCGAGCCCTGCGAGTACGGGCCGACCTTCGTCCCGATGATCGCGGACGAGGCGAGATAGCCCTTCAGGATGTCCGACTCGAAGTAGTCGTCGAGGAAGTCCGCGGCGCTTCCGGTCAGCAGCCGGACCGCATCGTGGAGCACCTTTCGATCCATCTTCCGGAGACGGCCGCCCATGGCCGCCATCCGGACGAGCTCCTCTGGGTCGTCGCTGAAGAGGTCCGGCGGCACCTCGTCGAGGAGCGGCTTGATGGCGCGGCAGACGCGCAGCACGTCATGGTTGAACGCCTCGTACGCGTCGGCATCGTGGACGCTGTGCCGGGCGATCTCGCGCTGGTTCTCGCCGTGGTCCTGGCCGAGGAGGAGATAGTCGCCGTTCTCCATCGGCGCGAAGGTCGACGGCATCAGGAGCGGCATGAAGCCGTGCTTCGTGAGCTCCAGTTCGTGGATGATGTCCGGCCGCAGCAGGCTCAGCGCGTACGAGAACGTCGTGAACCAGAAGCCCGGGCGGAGCTCCTCCGTGATCGCCGCCCCACCGACGAGGTGGCGCCGCTCCAGGATCAGCGTCTTCAGTCCGGCCTTGGCCAGATATGCGCCGTTGACGAGCCCGTTGTGACCACCGCCGATGACGATCGCGTCATACGAGCGGTCGCGGGCTCGTCCGCCTGAGCCGTTCGCGGAGCCCGTCGCGTGCCCGTTCCGGCTCGTCGAGGCCCGACCGTTCGTGGCCGTATTCGTGGCCGCGTTCGTGCCCGCGTTCGCCGCCGATCGCGTCGTCGTCCTCGGCATCAGGCGGTCCTCCGTTCCGGGTTGAAGAGCGGCAGTCGGGCGACCGCGGCGTCGAAGTATTCGTAACGGTGGTTGACCGGGAGCTCGAGCTTGACAGTCGAGCCCGCAGCATGATCCAGGGGGACCCGGGCGAGCGCGATGTGCCGCTGGAGCATCGGCGAGTACATCAGGCTCGTCGCGTAGCCGATCTGCGTCTGGCCGTCGTCGTTGTAGACGTAGTACTCGTCCTGGATCGGCGTGTGGTCCTTGGGCGGGATCAGGCCGGCGTCGTCGTAATGGCGGTCGTAGTCGTGCCAGTCGAGGACGAGCCCGGTCAGCTTCCACCGGGACGACTTCTCCCGGAGCTCGCGCTCCACGGCCGAACGCCCGATGAACGCCCGGCCGTCGTCAGCCAGGCCCCGGAGCATCCAGCCCAGGCCCACTTCGATCAACGTCGAGCGGGTCGCGTTCGTCCAGGCGTAGCGGCTCGACGCGAAGTCGACGTCGAGGAGGAGCAGGCCGGCCTCGATGCGGGCCATGTACAGGGCAATCATCCCGAACGGGATCACGCCATGCCCAGCACCCGCCGCGGTAACCGCGTCCCAGACCGGGACCGCGCGGTCCGATGGGATCCAGAGCTCGTAGCCGAGGTCGCCGGTGTAGCCGGTTCGGGACACCATCACCTTCGTCCCGGCGATCGTCACCTCGGTCAGGCCGAAGTACGGCAGGTCGCAGACCTGCGGCGCGATCGCGCCGAGGAGATCGCGCGACTTCGGGCCCTGCACGGCCAGCACGGCCGAGTCCTCGCTGACGTCCTCGAACGCGACCTGGTGACGGCCCGCGAGTCCCTCGAAGAACGCGAGGTTCGGCTCCGCGCAGGTCATCAGGTACTCGTCGCGTCCGGTGCGGAAGACGACGCCGTCCTCGATCACGTAGCCACCGTCGTCGAGCCACGCGGTGTACTGGCCATGACCCACCGGGCACGTCCGGATGTCCCGGGCGAGCACGCTCGCCAGGTACGCCTCGGCGCCCGGGCCGTGGATCCGGTATTTGAAGAGCGGCGAGCTGTCGAAGAGCCCGGCGCTGTTCCGGATCGCGAAGTATTCGAACTTCTCGGACAGCTGGTATTTCTGGGCGACGAGATAGCCGGACCAGTGCTCCCAGAGGCCGGTCTCGTTCGCCGCGCTCGTCCGCTCGTGGAAAGGCGTCGTTCGAACCATCGCGGCCGACGGTCGCGCATCCGCTCCCGGCCGGACGTCGGCGTCCCGCGTGATGCACCCAGCGTCCCACAACCCGCGCCGAAGAGCGCGACTGGCCAGGACCGGACCGCCATCTATGCTGTCGCGGTGCCTCTCTATCGGTTCGATGATCCGGGCCCGCTCGTCTCGCCGTCGCTGATCGTCGCGCTCGACGGCTGGGTTGACGCGGGCAGCGCGGCGACGACTGCAGCGAGCCTCGTCGCGGCGGGCGGCGACATCGTGGCGACGTTCGATGCGGACCGGGTCTACGACTATCGGGCGCGGCGGCCGACCCTCGACATCGTCGACGGGCGGCTGACCGAGCTGGACTGGCCGGAGTTCCGGATCCGGCTCGTCCGGACGCGCGGCAAGGACCTCCTGGTCCTCGTCGCGCCAGAGCCGGACTATCGCTGGCCGACGCTGGCGGAAGCCGTGAGTGAGGTCGCGCGACGGCTCGGCGTCCTGGAGTGGATCAGCCTCGGAGCGATCCCGGCGGCGGTCCCTCATACCCGGCCGGTGCCGATCCTCGGAACGGCATCCCGCGACGGGCTGTTGAAGGGCGACATCCGGCCGGGTCCCTCCGGCATCCTCCGCGTGCCGGCGGCGCTCATCAGCGTCCTGGAGATGCAGGCGGCGAAGGCCGGCCTGGATGCGGTGGGCTACTTCGCACAGGTGCCGCACTACGTCAGCGGGCCATACCCGGCGGCAGCCCTGGGGCTGCTCGAGGCGGTCGAGCGCCATCTCGGCGTGGAGCTGGGGCGGGGGGAGCTCGTGGAGGAGGCGGACCAGCTGCGCACCCGCCTGGACGCGGCCACCGCCGTCGACGACAACACGCGGGGCTACGTCGAGCGCCTCGAGTCGATGGTCGACGAGGAGCGACTGCCCGCCGGTGACGACCTCATCACCGAGATCGAG
>JBPYEM010000408.1:0-3670 GCA_051985205.1 Candidatus Limnocylindrales bacterium
GAAGCGATGAGTGCGGCTGCGATGAACGTGCAGCGGAATCACGATAGGGACCGATCCCCGGCATGACGATGGTCCTGGGGTCCCCCCAACCGAATGGCGGTGCGGTCCAGCACCGAGCGAATCCGGATCGTGACGGCTGGCTCGGGACCGGTGCGGTCCGGGAGATTGCGGTGCAGTGAGGCAGTCTCCGGACGAGTCCGAGGAGGTTGGATGCGGTCGCTCGTCACCGGCCGCGGTCCGCGAGCGACGGCGCCGACGAGACGAGAAGCGATCCGTTGGCGACGTCCCGGCCGGTGTACGCTGCCAGAAAGGAGGGACCGTGCCGCGCATGACGATCCGGACCTCGCCGGGCCGGACGATGACTCCCGTCGCCCCGCGCCGGATTGAGCCGGATCCGTTGATCGTCAGCCCGGGAGCGATCGTGCCCGGCCGCGCCCGGCCGGCGGCACCGCTCCGGCGGGAAGGCCCGGCCAAGCTCACCGGCGAAGCCAGGTACGCGGACGACCTCGTCTTCCCGGGCGCGTGGTTCGGTGCGACGATCCGGTCGACCGTCGCCCATGCCCGCTTCGACGGCTTCGATCTCGACCCGGCGCTCGATTGGTCGGCGATCGCCGTCGTCTCCGCGGCTGACATCCCCGGCGACAACATCGTCAGCCTGATCAGCGCCGACCAGCCGGTCCTGGTCCCGATCGGCGGCGAGATCCAGCACCAGGCGGAGCCGCTCCTGCTCCTTGCCGCCGCGGACCGCGAGATGCTCCGCCGAGCGAAGCGGGCGCTGTCGGTCCGGGTCACGCCGCTGCCGCCCGTCTTCGACCCCGAGGCGAGCGACCACGTCTTCGCCCAGTACGAGATCGGCGACGGTGACGTCGAAGCCGCCCTGGCAACCGCGGACCTCGTCGTCGAGGGCGAGTACCGCGTCGGGCACCAGGAGCAGCTGTACATCGAGAACAACGCGATGATCGCGGTCCCCCGGGAGGACGGCGGCGTCGAGGTCCACGGCTCGCTGCAGTGCCCGTACTACATCCACAAGGCGATGAAGCGGGCGCTCCGGCTGAACGACGGCCAGGCCCGCGTCGTCCAGGCGGAGACGGGCGGCGGGTTCGGTGGCAAGGAGGAGTACCCCTCGATCGTCGCCCTCCACGCCGCGCTGCTCGCGAAGAAGGCCGGCCGGCCCGTCCGGATGATCTATGACCGCCATGAGGACCTGTCGGCCACGACGAAGCGGCACCCGGCGGTCGTTCGGCACCGGACCGGCGTCAAGGCCGACGGCACGCTGGTCGCCCAGGACATCGACGTCGTGATGGACGGCGGCGCCTACTGCACGCTGACGCCGGTCGTCCTGAGCCGCGGCGCGATCCACGCGGGCGGTCCGTACCGCTGTCCGAACGTCCGGATCCGCGCCCGGGCAACGCGGACGAACACCCCACCCAACGGTGCGTTCCGAGGCTTCGGGGCGCCGCAGGTCGAGTTCGCCGCGGAGGTGCAGCTCGGTCGGATCGCCGATGCGCTGGGGATCAGCCCGCTGGAGATCCGCCGGCGGAACCTGTACCGCGTCGGCGATTCGACGCCGACCGGCCAGGTCCTCCGCGAGAGCGTCGCGGCCGAGGAGGTTCTGGAGCGGGCGGCCGAGGCCGCCGAATTCGAGGGCGTCCGGACGCGCACGGAGCGGGCGCGCCGTGGTCGGGATGGATCCGGACATGTCCCAGGGTCGCCGTTCCGGACGGGCGACCAGCGGCTCGCGTCGGGCATCGGCATCGCGCTCGCCTGGCACGGTGCCGGGTTCACCGGGAGCGGCGAGGTGAAGCTCGCCTCCGTCGCCTCGGTCGAGCTGGTTCCCGGCGGGCGGGTCCGGATCCTCACGGCGTCGACGGAGATGGGGCAGGGGACGAAGACGATCTTCCCCCAGCTCGTGGCCGCGGAGCTCGGGCTTGCCCCGGACGACGTGGACATGGCGCCGCAGGACACGGCGTTGGTCCCGGACTCCGGGCCGACCGTTGCCAGCCGGACGGCGATGGTCGTCGGCGGTCTGCTCGTCAAGGCCGCCCGGAGGCTCCGGGAGACCGTGGAATCACGCAACGGAGGCCGTCCGTTCGACGAGGTCCGGATGGCCGACGCCGAGGCGCACGGTACGACGCGTGTCGACGAGCAGTTCGAGCCGTACCCCCACGTCCATTTCGACGACGACACCTATCGGGGCGACGCCTACCCGGCCTATGGCTGGGCTGCCTGTGTCGCGACGGTCGACGTCGATCTCGACAGCGGGGAGGTGACGGTCAAGGACGTCGTCGCCGCCGATGACATCGGCCGCGTGATCCACCCTGTGCTGGCCGAGGGCCAGGTCGAGGGCGGGACGCTCCAGGCGATCGGGTACGCGACGATCGAGGAGATCAAGGTCCGGGATGGGCGGTATCTGAACGACCGGCTCGCGACGTACATCATCCCGACCTCGCTGGACGCGCCGCGGATCCACACCATCCTCGTCGAGGCGCCGTTCAGTGGGGCACCGCACGGCGCGAAGGGGGTCGGGGAGCTGCCGATGGACGTCGGTGCGCCGGCCGTCGTCGCCGCGATCCGCGACGCGACCGGCGCCTGGCTCCACGAGCTACCGGCCTCTCCGGAGCGGATCCTCGCGGCGCTGGGCGTGACCGACTCCGTGGCCGCGCCGGCGGTCGATCAGGGCGCCGCGTGAGCACCTGGGCGTTCTCGGTCAATGGCGACCGCGTCGAGGTCGAGGCGCCCGGCATGCGGCGACTCCTCGACGTCCTGCGCGAGGATCTCGGTCTCACCGGCACGAAGGAGGGCTGCGGCGAAGGCGAATGCGGCGCCTGCACCGTGCTGCTCGACGGCGCCCCCGTCGATTCGTGCCTCGTGCCCGTCTGCCAGGTCACCGGAGCCGACGTCGCGACGGTCGAGGGACTCGCCCAGCCATCCCCGGAGGGTCTCGTGCTCGACCCACTGCAGGGAGCGTTCCTGGAGGCCGGCGGGGCGCAGTGCGGCATCTGCACCCCCGGGATGCTGATGGCAGCGAGGAGCTATCTGGACGCGGGCGGCGGCCCGGACGAGGCCGCGATCCGGGAGGCGATCGCCGGCAACCTCTGCCGCTGCACGGGGTACACCAAGATCGTCGAGGCGATCGCGATCGCCGCAGGAGGGCCGCGATGACGAACGGCGAACCCGAGGCGGGCGTGGCGGTCGGCCCCGGTCGGTCCGCGATCGACGAGCCAGCGACCTCCAGCGAGGCCGCCGAGCCGATCGCCGGCCGTGCCGCCGACGACGACGCGGATCCGCAGCCGCTGACCAGCGCGGACTACTCGGTTGCGTTCACGCCGCGCAACGTCGCGATCGGCTTGGCGATCGTCGCGGGCATCGTCGCATTCGCCCTCCGCCGGCGTCGAAGCGCCGCCGAGGCCGAACCGCCGGACGAGGCGGGCTGAATGCCGGTCGAGCCCCCGATCGAGACCCCGGCCTCGCTCGCCGAGGCGTGGGCCGTGCTCGCTGCTTCGGCGTCGGACGATCAGATCACGCCGATCGCCGGTGGCACGGACGTGATGGTTCGGATCACCGGCGAGATCGGCGAGCCACCGCGGCGGATGGTCGACCTGTCCAGGCTCGACGACCTGCGGGGGATCACCGTCGACGGCGACGCCGTCGTGATCGGTGCCCTGACGAC
>JBPYEM010000409.1:0-2339 GCA_051985205.1 Candidatus Limnocylindrales bacterium
CCGCCGTCACGAGGGCGCCGAGGCCGGCCGCGACCACGAGCGCCATCGCCCCGATCCCGACCGCCGTCCCGAGGATGTGCGGCATCGTCCGTCGGAACCCGAACGTCGCGCCCGACGCCCACAGCAGGACGTTGTTCGGGCCGGGGGTCGCGGCGCTGACGAACGAGAACCCGGCGAGGGCGAGGAGCGTCGCGGCGGCCATGCCCGGACGGTAGGCGGCGGCGTCTCGCGGGTCTTGTACATTCCTGCGATGGACCTTCGCGCCTGGACCCCACCGATCGCCGGGATCCGCGAGGTCCTCCACGCAACCTTCGGCCAGCACGCCTACCCGCCGCACACGCACGACGTCTGGACGCTCTTTGTCGTCGATCGCGGCGCCGTCGCCTACGGCCTCGACGGACGACCGAGGACGGCTGAGCGGTCGATGGTGTCCGTCCTGCCGCCCCACGTCGTTCACGACGGCCGACCCGCGACGGGCGACGGCTATCGGAAGCGCGTGATCTACGTCGAGACGAGTGCCCTCGGCGAGGAGCTGATCGGCGCGGCGGTCGACCGGCCGGTCGTCGCCGATCCGGGGCTCTGGCAGCGCGTCGATCGCCTCCACGAGGTTCTGACCTGTCTCGACGATCTCCTCGAGGCGGAAACGCGGTTCGCCTTCGTTGCTGAGCGGATCTCGGCAGCGTTCGCCGGCGCGCCTGCGCACAGCGGCGGCCCGGACACGCGACCGGCGGCGGATCTCGCGGAGGCCTACCGGGCCTGGCTCGACGCCCGGCTCTTCGAATCCGCGACGCTCGCCGAGGCTGCTCGCGCGCTCAGTGCCGGCGAGACGCGACTCGCCCGGGCGTTCACGGACGCGTTCGCGATCACGCCCCACGCCTACATCACGGGTCGACGGCTCGAGATCGCCCGACAACGCATCCTCGACGGCCAGCCATTGGCGGCCGTCGCCGCGGACGTCGGCTTCGTCGACCAGGCCCACCTCACCCGCCGGTTCCGGCAGTTCCTGGGGACCACGCCGGGTCGCTTCGGGCGGTCGTCCTCGGTCTGACGGCTTCGGCCTGACCGGCATCCCAGGCTTCGTCGGCGCGTCGTGCGACGATGCCCACATGCCGGAGCCACCGGACGCCAAGCCTGGCGTCAAGCGTCGTGATGCCGAGGGCCGCCTCCAGGTCGGCTCGTCCTGGGAGTCCCTCGTCGACCGGCAGATCCGCGAGGCGATGGAGGAGGGCAAGTTCGACGACCTGCCCCACCGCGGCCGCCCGCTGCCGAACGACGACAACCCGTACGCGGCCGACTGGGCGCTGGCCTACCACGTCCTCCGCAATGCCGGCACGGCACCGCCCTGGATCGAGGCCGACAAGGAGGTCCGCGAACTCCTCGATCGGCGCGACGCGCTCCTCGCCAGGGCAGCGGCGAGAGCGGTCACGTCCACCTTCGCCCGGAGCCGCGACCTCGCTGTGCTCGAAGATCTGGTCGCGTCGATCAACGCCGCGATCGACCGCGTCAACGCGGAGGCACCCACCCCACGCCAGCACCGTCGAGCCCTCGTCCTCGCGGACGAGATCGCCCGCTACGACGATGCGACCCGGCGTTAGCTCTCCTGGCCGTCGCGTCCTTCGTGCTCATGCGCTCGCCCGCGGACCCTTCAGCATCTGAACCTTTGCCCCGGCGGAGGCGCGAACGGTCGCGCGGACCGCCCGATGAATTTCCTGACGCAAACGGGTCAGTAACGATGCGACCCTACGGTGACCCCAGCCCAGGAGGAACCCCATGACCTTCGACACGGCCGACGAGGCCGCGCTCGACGAGGCCGCCCGGCATCTCTCGCCGCGGGCCAAGCTCGAGATCCTCTTCGCGATGCTGCTCGCGATGTTCCTGTTCGCCCTCGACCAGACCGTGGTCGGGACGGCGCTCCCGAGGATCATCACGGACCTCAACGGGAACTCGCTCTACACCTGGTCAGTCGCGATCTACCTGCTGACGTCGACGATCAGTGGCCCGATCTACGGCAAGCTGTCCGACCTGTACGGCCGGCGGCCGATCGTCCTCTTCGCGGTGGGCCTGTTCCTCGCGAGCTCGCTCGGAGCCGGGCTGAGCCAGACCGTCGAGCAGTTCATCCTCTTCCGCGGCCTGCAGGGCCTGGGTGGTGGCGCGGTCTTCCCGATCGCGCTCGCGGTCGTCGCCGACCTCTACACGCCGGCCGAGCGGGGGAAGTACCTCGGCAGCTTCGGTGCGGTGTTCGGGCTGTCGTCGCTCGTCGGTCCCGGGATCGGTGGCTTCATCACGGACACGTGGGGCTGGCACTGGATCTTCTTCATCAACATCCCGATCGGCGTGAT
>JBPYEM010000410.1:0-3307 GCA_051985205.1 Candidatus Limnocylindrales bacterium
TGCCGGCGCCGTTCGAGCATGACCCGATGACCGCCGCCGAGGCGCGTGGCGGCCGGCGATCGACGGTCTCCGTCGAGGAATCTGGGGACGCGGCGGCCGACCTCGATCGTGACAGCCTAGATGACACGACCCCTGCGGAGGATGTCGGCGACGAGGCTTGACATCGAACAGGTGTTCGATGCAGGATCTCGCAAGAACCGAACAGACGTTCCAGTCGCCGCGCTGCCCCGACGACGGACGCGTGAGCACGGACCCGCCGCAAGGAGCCGGAACGATGGCCATGATTCGAGTCGACCCCGTCGAAGTCCACGTCCGAACCGGTTGGTTCGACGGGACGCCCCGCGAGATAACGTGGGGTGAGGAGCGTCTTCCCGTGACCCGCCTGAGCGCGGTGCGCGAAGAGGCAGCCGCCTACCCGGTGATCACCGGACCCCGAACGTTGTTCGAGGTGGAGACGCCGCGAGCCCGGCTTGCGCTCACCTACCAGCACCGGTCGCGGCGCTGGACGATCACCGCGCTCGACCAGGAGCGTCGCGCGGCCTGATCCATGCCGGGGACGGGACGGGCGCGCCGGTACCGCGTCCGTCCCGACGCCCCGCCTCGCGGCGGTTGCTCGGCGACGAGCGATCGCCGCCATACAATCTCGGCGTGCCCGACCGTGACCCTGCCGCGTCCTTCCGCGACCTGACGGTCGACGAGTTCGTCGACGAGCTGGCCTCCGCGGCACCCGTTCCGGGTGGCGGGAGCGCATCGGCGATAGCCGGGTCGCTCGGCGCCGCGCTGATCGCGATGGTCGCGGCGCTCAGCGCCGGCCGCCTGAAGTACGCCGCCCATGCGGCCCTCCACGCCTCGGCCGCGGAGACCGGGCAGCGCCTGAAGCGACGGTTCCTGGATCTGGCCGACGAGGACGCCACGGCATACGGCGCATTCGCCGCGGCGATGAAGCTGCCCCGCGACTCGGACGTTGAACGCGAGGCGCGAGGCGCGGCAATGCGAGCCGCGGCGCGGACCGCCGCGGACGTTCCCTTGGCGACGGTCGAGGCGTGTCTCGAGCTGGTGGCGACGGCGGAGTCGCTCGTCGGCCGGAGCAATGTCAACGCCGCGAGCGACCTCGATGTCGCGACGCTGCTCGCCGAAGCAGCCGGCAAGGGCGCCGCGGCGAACGTCCTGATCAACCTGCCGTCCGTCGAGGACGAGGCCTACAGCGGCGAGACGACGGCGCGGGTCATGGGCCTGCTCGACAGCATCGAGGAGCTCGCCGCGGCAGTCCACGCGGCGGTGCGCAGCGGCGAGGCGCGCGAGCCATTGCCCGCATGAGGGCCTAGGCGGGTGCCGCGCGGAGGCGCACGGCTGCTCCTGGGCGGCCCGATCGCGGCCGAGATCCGGCAGGCCGTCGCCGAGGACGTGGCCGCGTACACCGCGAGGCGTGGCCGGGCACCCGTCCTCGCCGTCGTCATCTGCGGTCGCGACGCGCCGTCGATGGTCTACCTCCACCAGATCCTGCGCAGCTGCGAGAAGGTCGGCATCGAGGGCCGCCTCGTCGAGGTGGACGGGGCAGAGTCCGAGGCCCGGGTGGTGGAGGCAATCCGCGCGCTGAATGCGGATCCGGCCGTCAACGGGATCATCGTCCAGATGCCGCTCCCGCCCACCGTTCGTCTTCGACCGATCGTCGATGCGATCGATCCGGCCAAGGACATCGACGGGATCCACCCCTTGAACGCCGGCCTGCTGCGCCTGGGTTACGACGGATTCCTGCCCGCCACGGCCCACGCGGCAGTCGAGATCCTCCGTCGATCGGGCATCGAGATCGAGGGAAAGCGGGCGACGGTCGTCGGCCGATCCGCCGTCGTCGGCATGCCGGCGGCCTTCCTGCTGGTTCGCGAGAACGCGACCGTGACCGTCTGTCACTCGCGGACACGGGATCTCGCCCGCCACGTCAAGGACGCCGAGATCCTCGTCGTCGCTGCAGGTCAAGCCGGTCTGATCCGGGGTGAGATGTTGCGTCGCGGTGTCGTCGTCGTGGACGTCGGCATCAACGTCGTCGATGGGACGCTGGTGGGTGACGTCGACTTCGAGAGCGCGCTCCCGGTGGCGTCGGCGATCACGCCGGTTCCGGGTGGCGTGGGTCCGCTGACGAACGCGCTCCTGCTCGCCCATCTCGTGCGTGCGGCGCTGGCCCAGGAAGCCGGTGACGCACCGGAAGCCGGTGGCGCATCCGACGGCTCCGACGCTCCCGTCGATGGCGACCGACCGCACGTCCCGGCCCGCGCGCCCGACCAGCCCGCGCCAACGTCACCTGCCACCGTTGCCGGCGGCACCATCGCCACTGCGACCCGAGGAGCTCGATGACCTTCCCGTCAGACCTGGAGATCGCCCGGTCCGTCACGCCGCGGCCGATCGTCGACGTCGCCCACGATCTGGGCCTCCACGATGACGAGATCGAGCCATATGGCCACACGAAGGCGAAGGTGACGCTGGCCGGGATCGAGCGTCTCGAGGCGGCCAATCCGCGCGGCAAATACGTCGTCGTCACCGGGATGAGCCCGACACCGCTCGGCGAGGGCAAGTCCACGACGACGGTCGGGCTGGCCCAGGGCCTGAACAAGATCGGGCGGAAGGCGGCGGTCTGCATCCGCCAGCCGTCACTGGGCCCGGTCTTCGGAATCAAGGGCGGCGCGGCCGGCGGCGGCTACAGCCAGGTGATCCCGATGGAGGACTTCAACCTCCATCTCACCGGCGACGTTCACGCGATCGGCGCCGCCCACAACCTCGGCGCGGCGTTCATCGACAACCACCTCCACCACGGGAACGCGCTCGGCATCGATCCCTTCGGGATCCTCTGGCCGCGCGTCGTCGACATCAGCGACCGCGCGCTGCGCCGCGTGATCGTCGGCCTCGGCGGCAAGGAGAACGGCGTCCCGCGCGAGACGGAGTTCGTCATCACCGTCGCCTCCGAGGTCATGGCGGTCCCAGCCCTCGCCCACGACCTCCAGGACATGCGCGCCCGGCTCGGCCGGATGGTCCTCGCGACCCGGCGCGATGGGACCGCGGTCACGGCAGACGACCTCCGGGTCGCGGGCTCGATGACCGTGCTGCTGCGCGACGCCATCAAGCCCAATCTCCTGCAGACGCTGGAAGGCGGACCCGCGTTCGTCCATTGCGGCCCGTTCGGCAACATCGCGCACGGCAACAACTCGATCATCGCCGACCGACTCGCGCTGGTGACGAACGACATCGTCTGCACCGAGGCGGGCTTCGGTGCCGACATGGGCGCGGAGAAGTTCTTCGACATCAAGTGCCGCGCGTC
>JBPYEM010000411.1:0-8532 GCA_051985205.1 Candidatus Limnocylindrales bacterium
ATCACGATCTTCCGGATTCGTTCGAGCGTCTCGCGATCGACGATCCGTCGTCCGCCGGCGTCGAGATACACGAACCCCTTGCCGGCGCGTCGCCGCCGGATCCCCGGCTGCTCGTCGTTCGTGTAGCGGAGACCGGGCAGCGCCGGGTCGTCCGGAGTGGGTCGTCTGTCGGTCATCGGCGCGGAGCGTCACCGATCTCCCGTCGCGGCGACGTCGGAGCCGGTGGCGCCGCGATGCCAGCGGCCTTGCAGCGGTTCGTCACGCGTTCGTAGCGCGACCGCCGCCCGGCCGTACGCTCGCGGGATCGGTCGGGCGCGAGACTCCGGGCGCGGTCGTCGAGTCGGCCGGCTCCGACCCCCAGGAGGACGCATGGCCACCGATTCCCGCTCGAGCGAGCCGGCACCGCCGGCGCGACCGGACGCGACCGCGCCCGGACCGGCGGCGCCGGACGCGACGAGTCCGGCAGCAGCGGCGCCGGACGCGACCGCGTCGACTGCTCCGCCGCCGACCGCCGGTGAACGGGAATCCGTCGAGCAGAGCCCTCCCCGGCCCACCCCGGGCGTCGCTCCGCCCCGGATCGCCGACGAGGACCTCGTCGTCGTGATGCGGAACGTCTCCCGGCGATTCGCGGATCGGGTCGTCGTCCGCGGCATCGACCTGTCGGTCGCGAGGGGCACGATCCTGGGGATCATCGGCCCGTCCGGGGCCGGCAAGACGACGACGATCCGGATGCTCACCGGCGGCATCGACCCCACCTCCGGCGACGTCCGCGTCCTCGGCCGTCCGCCGAAGAAATTCCGCCGGCGCGAACGCGAGCGGATCGGCTACATGCCGCAGCTGTTCACCCTGTACGGCGACCTGACCGCCGGCGAGAACGTGGATTTCGTCGCGAGCCTGTTCGGCATGCTGTTCCGACGACGGCGCCGTCGCGTCCGCGAGGTCCTGAAGGTCGTGGACCTGTGGGACGCCCGAGGCCGGCTCGCGCGCAAGCTCTCGGGCGGGATGCAGCGCCGGCTGGAGCTCGCCTGTGCTCTCGTCCACGAGCCGGAGCTGATCATCCTCGACGAGCCGACCGCCGGCCTCGATCCGCTCCTCCGCGGCTCGATCTGGGACGAGCTCCACCGGCTTCGCGATGACGGCCGGACGCTCCTCGTCACGACCCAGCATGTCGCCGAGGCCGAAGAATGCGACGCCGTTGCGCTGATCGTCCGGGGTCGGATCATCGCTCTCGCGCCGCCGGAGGAGCTTCGGCGGATGGCGACGAACGGCGACCTCCTGGACATCGTGACCGTTGGCGCCTATGACGGCTCGCAGCTGGTCGGGATGGCCGGCGTCCGGCAGGTCACACAGGACACGCCGCGACATCTCCGGGTCGTCGTCGACGACGCCGGCACTGCGCTGCCGCAGATCGTCGAGCACCTTCGGGCGAACCGCGTGGACGTCGAGACGGCCCAGGAGCAGCGACTCTCGTTCGACGAGATCTTCGCGATCCTGGTCGCCCGCGACCAGGATGCCGATGGCGCCGACGTCACGGCGGGCTCGGAGGCCGGCAACGGCCGGGACCGGGCCGCATGAGCCGTCCCCCGCGATGAGCCTCGTCAAGGCGCTCACCCGGATCCTGGCGATCGTCGGCAAGGAGCTGATCGCCGTCGTCCGACGGCCCGGCGCGTTGCTGAGCCTGGTCCTGGGGCCGTTCCTGATCATGGCCCTGTTCGGGGTGGGCTACAGCGGCTACCGGCGACCGCTCGACACGATCGTGGTGGTCCCGCCGAACGTCGGTCTGTCCAGCGACGCCAAGACCTACCAGGACGTCGCCGGCGAAGGCCTTCGCGTCGATTCGATCACGGCCGACGAGGCGGGGGCGATGCAGCGGCTGGCGAGCCAGGCGGTCGACGTCGTGGTGGTCGTCCCGGCGGATGCCCAGCAGCAGTTCGAGGCGGGCCAGCGGACGAAGATCGATGTCCGGGTGAACGTCGCCGACCCCGTGGAGGCGAGCTACGCGGTCTTCCTGACGCGTGGTCTCGAGGCGGCGATCAACCGCCAGATCATCCAGCGCGCGGTCACCGAAGGCCAGGGGTACGCGATCAGCCACGGAGCGACGCAGGCCGCCAGCATCCCGGCCGACGTCGTCGCGGCACCCGCCGAGGCGGAGCTCCAGAACATCGCCCAGTCCAAGCCGACCGTCGTCCAGTACTTCGGCCCCGCCGTGCTCGCCCTGATCCTGCAGCACATGGCGGTGACGCTGATCGCCCTGTCGGTCGTGCGCGAGCGCACGAGCGGCCTGTTCGAGCTGTTCCGGATCTCCCCGATCACGACGGCAGAGCTCGTGACCGGCAAGCTCATCGCCTACGGGATCTTCGCGGGCGTCATCGCCCTCGCGACGCTGGCGATGCTCGTCGTCGGCTTCCACGTCCCGCAGCTCGCCGACCCCGGCTGGATCGCGCTCATCGCGTTCCTGCTGATCGCGTCGTCGCTGGGGCTCGGGTTGCTGATCGCGGCCGTCTCGAGCACGGAGCCGCAGGCCGTGCAGCTATCCCTGCTGCTCCTGCTCGCGTCCGTGTTCTTCTCCGGGTTCGTGCTCGCGATCGACGAGTTCAGCGAGCCGGTCCGGACGCTGATCTATGCCCTGCCCGTGGCGAACGGGATCCGCCTGCTCGGCGACTTCATGTTCCGCGGCGGGACGATCGCCGGCTGGCAGATCGGCCTGATGGCCGGACTCGCGGTCGTCTACATCTTCCTCGCCTGGCTGATCCTCCGGCGGGCCATCGCCAAGGCGTAGCGCTCGACGCGCTTCGGCGCGCCGTCTTCGGCGAGCCGTCGTCAGCGCGACGAGCCGCCGCCGGCCCGCGAGCTCAGCGAGCGGGGATCGCCGGCTCCGGCTCCGGCTCCGCCTGCGACGCCAGCGATGACCGGACCGCCGCGCCGCGTGTCAGCGAGGATCGGCGCCCCGCGTCGAGCCCGACGACCCGGGCGTAGAGCGCCTCGTAGCCGTCGGCCATTCGCGCGGCGGAGAACCGATCGATCACGGAGTCGCGGATCGCCCGCCGGTCGAGCTCATCCACCCGCTCCAGCTGGAACGCCAGCTCCGTGACGTCGTCGCCGAAGAAGCCGTCGACACCGTCGCGGATGATCTCGTCGAGGCCACCGACGCGGCGGGCGAGCACCGGCGCGCCGCAGGCGAGCGCCTCGATCGCCGTGAGGCCGAACGGCTCCGGCCACTGGCCCGGCATCAGCGCGGCGTAGGACCGGGCGAAGAGCGCGTCGCGGTCCTCGCCGGACAGCTCGCCGAGAAACTCGACGTCCGTACCGGCACGCTTCAGGGCGGGCAGGAAGACGTCATCGTGGTACGCCTGCTCGAAGGGCGTCGGGCCGATCTTTGCGGCGATCTTCAGCGGCCGGCCGACCTTCTGCGCGACCTCGATCGCCTGGACGATCCCCTTCTCCGGGTTCACCCGGCCGACGAAGACGAGATCGTCGGTCCGGGCATCCTCGAACGGCGCGCCCTCGAGGCTCAGGCCGTTGTGGACGATCGTCCACGGGACGTCCGGGTGGACCGACGCCTGCGACTCGCTGATCGCAACCATCCCTTCCGGGCGGTCGACGAGCGCCTCACGCGACCACGGCGTGTCGAGCCGGCCGTGGAAGGTCGCGACGAACGGCTCGCGGAGCGCTCGGCGGAGCACCAGCGAGTGCCACTCGAGGTGGCTGTGGATGACGTCGAACTCGTCCTCGTGGTCGAGGACGCGGAGCATCGTGTTGACGACGTAGCCACCGGGATCCTCGCCGAACCCGATCGGCCGCAACGCGCGATCGACGGTCGGGATGAGCCGGCCCGGGACCTCCGAGTCGCCGGACGCGAAGGTGGTGACGTCGTGGCCGCGACGGACGAGCTCGTTGACGAGCTCGAACACGACGCGTTCGGTGCCGCCGTACCCCTCGGGCGGGACGCGCTCGATCGGCGGAGCAACCTGGGCGATGCGAAGTGGGGCGATCACAGGACAATCCTCTGGGGGTCGAACACGACGAGCGGCCGCGGCCCCCGTCGTCGACAGGGACCGCGGCCGCGGTTGCGCGAGATCAGAAGCGCGGCTCTTCCGAGGGGGTGTGAGGATTCTGCTCCTCGGCCTCTTCCTCGGCCTGGTCACCGACGCCGGCACCGCCGGCGGCTCCGACGGCACCGCCGACGACGGCACCTGGAGGCCCGGCGACGACCGCACCCACCGCGGCTCCGGCAAGCCCGCCGGCGACACCGCCGGCTCCCGCGCCGGCCTCGTCGTCGCCCTCGGTCGCCTCACCGGCCACGGCCCCACCGGCGGCGCCGATCACGCCGCCGACCACCGCGCCGGGAGGTCCACCGACCGCCATCCCGACGGCCGCCCCACCGAGCGCTCCGGCACCGGCGCCAAGGGCTTCCTTGCCGCCTTCCTCGTTCTCCGGGGCCGTGCCGTCGGGATCGTACGGATGCTCGTCGTCCAGCCTCCGGTCGCGTTCGACCGGGCGGGTCGTCTCGTCGTACGTCATGTCGTTCTCTCCTCTTCGTCCGAGCGTCGGCCGGCCGAGTTGGGCCGATGCGGTCGAGTTCGGACGACATCGACGGTACGGACGGCTCGCCGCAGGACGCGCATCGGGCGGGAGGCGGCGCATATCAGCGGTGTGTCGGCGTCTCGAGAGCCCGCGTGGCGCTCAAGGACGCCGGACGGGACGCGCGATGACGCGCAGCTCGCGTCCCTAGACGGCGGCAGGATCGAGCTTCTTGGGGTCGACGCCCAGCCCGGCAATCGCCTTCGATGCCTTGTCCGCCGGCATGGCGCCGCAGCGGACGAGCTCGCTGATCGCGGCCGAGGCGATGTGCGGCGGGTCGATCTCGAACAGGGTCCGGAGCGCCTCGCGGGTGTCGGACCGGCCGAAGCCGTCCGTCCCCAGCGAGACGTAGTACGGCGGGAGCCAGCGCGACACCATGTCCGGCACGGCCTTCATCCAGTCGCTGGCCGCCACGATCGGTCCGCCGTTCGCACCGAGGACGCTCGACACGTACGGGACTCTCGGCGTCGCCCTGGGGTCGAGGCGGTTCAAGCGCTCCGTCTCCAGCGCGTCCCGGCGGAGCTGCTGGAACGAGGGCGCGCTGTAGATCTCGGCGGCGATGCCGGCTTCGTTCGCGAGGAGGTCGCGGGCCGCGATGACCTGCTGGAGGATCGCCCCGGAGCCGACGAGCCGGGCACGGTGCGCCTTCGGCCCGAGGTCCGGCGCTTCCGCGAAGCGGTAGAGGCCGCGGACGATCCCGCCGTCGACGTCGCCCGGCTTCTTCGGCTGGGCGTAGTTCTCGTTGTAGAGGGTGACGTAGTAGAAGACGTCCTCGCCCTGGTGGTACATCCGCTCGACGCCGTCGCGGATGACCGCCGCCAGCTCGTACGCGAAGGCCGGGTCGTACGCCCGGACCGATGGGATCGTCGACGCGAGCACGTGCGAGTGGCCGTCCTCGTGCTGCAGGCCCTCGCCATTGAGGGTCGTCCGGCCGGCCGTCGCCCCGAGCATGAACCCCCGGCCGCGGGCGTCGCCCAGCTCCCAGATCTGGTCCCCGGTCCGCTGGAAGCCGAACATCGAATAGAAGATGTAGAAGGGGATCGTCGGGAAGCCGTGGGTCGCGTACGACGTCGCGGCGGCCTGGAGGGAGGCCATCGAACCGGCCTCGGTGATGCCCTCCTCGAGCACCTGCCCGTCGACGGCCTCGCGGTAGGACAGCACCAGATCGGAATCGACCGGCTCGTAGCGCTGGCCGAGGGCCGCGTAGATCCCGACCTCCTTGAAGAGCGGGTCCATGCCGAACGTCCGCGCCTCGTCGGGGATGATCGGGACGATCCGCGGGCCGAGATCCTTGTCCCGGATCAGGTTCCGGAGGATCCGGGTGAAGACCATCGTCGTCGACACCGGCGTGTCGGAGCCGGCGGCGAACTCCTGGTCCACCGCGGCCGACGGCTTCGGCAGCGGCGCCTTACGAACCGCCCGCCGCGGAACGAAGCCACCGAGCGCCCGCCGCCGCTCCTTCAGGTACTGGACCTCCTCGGAGTCCGGCCCCGGGTGGTAGTAGGGCGCGTCCTTCAGCTTCGAATCCGGGATCGGCAGGTGGATCCGGTCGCGGAAGATCTTCAGCTCCGCCTCGGACAGCTTCTTCGCCTGGTGGGTGATGTTCCGGGCCTCGACCCCCGGGCCCAGCGTCCAGCCCTTGACGGTCTTGGCGAGGATCACCGTCGGCGCGCCCTTCGACTCGACCGCCGCCTTGTACGCCGCGTAGACCTTGCGATAGTCGTGGCCGCCGCGGCGGAGCTTGGCCAGGTCGTCGTCCGACAGGTGCTCGACCAGCTTGCGGAGCCGGGGATCCGGCCCGAAGAAGTGCTCCCGGATATAGGCGCCACCCGCGACCGAGTACTTCTGGAACTCGCCATCGAGGGTGTTGTTCATCTTCTCGACGAGGACGCCATCGACGTCGCGGGCCAGCAGGTCGTCCCACTCGCGGGCCCAGATGACCTTGATGACGTTCCAGCCGGAGCCGCGGAAGACCGATTCGAGCTCCTGGATGATCTTGCCGTTGCCGCGGACCGGTCCGTCGAGGCGCTGGAGGTTGCAGTTGACGACGAACGTCAGGTTGTCCAGGCCTTCGCGAGCAGCGACGTGGAGCGCGCCGAGCGCCTCGGGCTCGTCGGTCTCGCCGTCGCCCAGGAACGCCCAGACCCGCGAGCCGGACGTGTCGAGGAGGCCGCGGTTCTGGAGGTAACGGTTGTAGCGGGCCTGGTAGATCGCACTGATCGGGCCGAGACCCATGGAGACGGTCGGGAACTCCCAGAACTCCGGCATCAGGCGCGGGTGCGGATAGGAGCTGAGGCCCTGGCCGGGGACGGTCTCCCGCCGGAAGTGGTCGAGCTGGTCCTCGGTCAGCCGGCCCTCGAGGAACGCCCGTGCGTAGATGCCGGGGGCCGCATGACCCTGGTAGAAGACCTGGTCCCCGGATCCGCCGTCGTCCTTGCCCCGGAAGAAGTGGTTGAAGCCGACCTCGTAGAGGCTCGCCGCGCTGGCGTACGTCGCGAGGTGGCCGCCGATGCCGGGGAAGTTGTTGTTCGCCCGGAGGACCATCGCCACGGCGTTCCAGCGGATGATCCGCCGGATCCGGAGCTCGATCTGCTCATCGCCCGGGAAGAATGGCTCCTGCTCCGGGCTGATCGTGTTGATGTACCGCGTCTGGGTCAGCGGCGGCAGCCCGACGTGGAGCTGGCGCGCGCGCTTGAGGAGCTTGTAGACGAGGAATCGTGCCCGGCCCTCGCCCTCCTGCCCGACGAGCTGGTCGAACGAGTCGAGCCATTCCTGGGTCTCGGCCGGATCGATGTCCGGGAGCTGGTGCTTGAACTCGTCGAAGGTCATCGGTGCCTCGCGCTGGTGGCGGTCTAGGCGGGCTCGAGCCGGAGCGTCGTCTCGTGGTAGCGCTCGACCATGGAGCGGGTGGCGGAGTCGCCGGCGTACTTTCGTTTGAAGCCGTCGCTCGTCCGGTCGACCGAATCGGGATCCGTCGCCGGGATGGCCGTGGCGGGGAGCCGCCGGCCGTCGACATGGAGGGCGACTGCCGGATTGGCCGTCGCCTCGCGGAACCAGCGGGCGTCCGGCCCGCGGTACGACCGGATGAAGGCGTCCTGATCGTCGACGACGACCCAGATCACGGTGCGATGCGGGGGACCGTCAGGGGCCTGCGTCTCGATCTCGACCTCTTCGGCCGCCCGCAGGCGAGCAAGGTCGTCGTCCTCGAAGCTCATCGCCGGCCAGCGTAGCCCAACAGCGCCACGAGGTGCGTTGCGGGTTGGTTGCGGGGTCGCCGCTGCCGATGCTGTCGCGGTCCGCCGCCGCCGGAACCGGCCGGCCGGTTTTGGTCTAGAATTGGTTCCGGTGGCCCCTCCCCGGAGACGCGGCCGCTCGGCGGAGCCCGCTAGCCGAGGCGTTCACATGGAGACCGCAGCCCACCGCGCGCCGGTCCACGCGAACGTCACCTCCGCTCCTCGTCCGCGATCCGCTCGGCCCAAGCCCCGCTGACCCGGCGGGAACCGTACGCCGGGAGTCGCCGGACCGGAGGGTGATCGGGCGACCCACCGCCCCACCCTCGACGATCGCCGCGCTGCCGCCCATCCGCGTCTGTGACCCCTGGAGTCCCCTGTGGCCCTGCCCCTGCCCCTGCCCGCCCAGCGCACCCTCGCCCGCTCGTCGAGTCGCCAGCCCCTCGACGCCGTTCCGGCGCTCCTCGTCGAACGCGTCAACAAGCAGTTCCCCGTCGGCCGCCGCGCGGCGCCGGTCGAGGCCGTCACGGACGTCTCGCTCCGCCTCGAGCGGGGCGCGATCCAGGGCGTCCTCGGCGCCAACGGCTCGGGGAAATCGACGCTCATCCGCCTGATCGCCGGCCTGCTCACCCTCGACTCGGGTCGCGTCGAGGTCTTCGGCCACGACGTCGTCGAGGACGAGCTGCAGGTCAAGCGACTGATCAACCGGGTCAGCGTCGAC
>JBPYEM010000412.1:0-3139 GCA_051985205.1 Candidatus Limnocylindrales bacterium
CGCTGCGGCGATGACCATCTTCATGACGATCGGCAAGCCCGCCCACCACGCGCTCCTGCCGTGGTTGGCGAGAAGTCCGGAAGAGCTGACGGTCGCCAACGTCGCCACGGGCACGATCCAGAACGTCGCGATCCTGCTTGCCCCGGTCGCGACCGGGCTCCTCTTGGCGGCGGCCGGCCCCGCCGCCGTGTTCACGATGACGGCCGTCGCGCTCGCGATCGGCGTCGCGCTCGTCTGGCCGATCCGGACGGAACGATCCCGCCTCGCGCGCCGGCGAGCGACCGACGGCTCGAGCGACGAGATCGGTGTCGGCGAAGGGATCCGGATCCTTCGCAAGCACGCCGGCTCCCGAACGGTCGTCCTGCTCATCTCGACGGGCAGCGTCATCGAGGGCGCGATGGACGTCATCTCGGTGGTCCTTGCGCTGGAGGTGCTGGGGGTCGGCGATGCGGGCGTCGGGGTGCTCGGTTCGTCGATCGGCGCCGGCGGGCTGATCGGGGCGGCCGCCGCGGCCGGGCTCGTGGGCCGCGCCCGTCTGGGCCTGCCGTTCCGCGCCGGGCTCCTGCTCTGGAGCCTGCCGGTCGTCGTCGTCGGGATCGCCCCGTCGCTCGGGCTGGCCGTGTTCGCCTTCCTGCTCGCCGGGCTCGGCCGAAGCGTCATGGACGTTGCCGGCCGGACGCTGCTCCAGCGGGTCGCTCCGGACGCTGCGATGAACGCCATCTTCGGCGCGCTCGAGGGGTTGCACGATCTGATGCTCGCGATCGGGTCGATCGTCGTTCCGGCCCTGATCCTGCTCGTCGGGCCGCGCTGGGCGCTGGTGCTGACCGGCCTCTGGCTGCCGGTCGTCCTGATCCTCAGCGCGCGAGCCGTCCGGCGGGCCGACGATCACGGCGTCGTCCACGTTCGCGAGCTTCGGCTGCTGCGGGCGCTGCCGATGTTCGCGTCGCTGGCGCCACCCACGATCGAGCGGCTGGCGGCGCATCTCGATCGTCACGAGGTCGCCGCTGGCTTGCCGATCATCCGGGAAGGCGAGCCGGGCGATCGGTTCTATGTCATCGACGAGGGGCGTGCCGCGGTGTCGGTCGGTGGACGACCGGTCCGGGAGCTCTCGAGCGGCGACGGCTTCGGCGAGATCGCGCTCCTGAAGAACGTGCCGCGGACGGCGACGGTCACCGCGGCGACGCCGATGGCGTTGTACGCGTTGGAGCGATCCGTGTTCCTGACGGCGCTCGGGGCGGAGTCGGTCTCGCGTTCCATCGCCGACGAGCTCGTCGCGGAGCGGCTGGCGGGCGACGAGCAGGCGTCCGATCGCCGGCTCGGCGACGAGCAGGCCGCCGATCGTCTCCTCGGCGCGGGGCAACCCGCCGATCGTCTTCTCGGCGCGGGGCAACCCGCCGATCCCTCCGTCGGGGTCGGTCCGCCGATCGACCCGTCCGGCGCCCACGACTCCGGGCCGGATCTCGTCGCGGTGGGTCCGGGTGTTCCGGATCCCGTCGCCATGGAGACTTCCGCGAACCTGGCCGCGGTCGAACCGGTCGGGGCGAACCGGGTTCCAGGCGAGCCCGCCGCGGACGAGCGCGGCTGACGCGCGGCTATCCTCGGCCGATGCACTACGCCGAGTCGATCCTCGACCTCGTCGGCGGCACCCCTCTCGTCCGGCTGACGCGGGTCACCCGCGAGCTGGGGCCGGTCGAGGGCCAGCCGCTGATCCTGGCCAAGCTCGAGATGCTGAATCCTGGCGGGTCCGTGAAGGACCGGATCGGCCTGCCGATGATCGAGGCGGCCGAGCGTGCCGGGCTCCTGAAGCCGGGCGGAACGATCATCGAGCCGACGTCCGGGAACACCGGCCACGGGCTCGCGATCGCCGCCGCCCTCAAGGGCTATCGGTGCATCTTCGTCATGGCGGACAAGCAGTCGACCGAGAAGCAGTCGCTGCTCCGGGCCTATGGCGCCGAGGTGGTCCTCTGCCCGACCAACGTCGACCCCGAGTCACCGGAGTCCTACTACTCCGTGGCGGCTCGGCTCGCCCGCGACATCCCCGGGGCGTTCAAGCCGGATCAGTACTGGAACATGGAGAACCCGACGGCCCATCAGCGGACGACGGGACCGGAGATCTGGGACCAGACGGAGGGCCGGCTCACGCACCTGGTTGCGAGCGTCGGCACCGGCGGCACGATCTCCGGCGCCGGTCGCTATCTGCGCGACCAGAAGGCGGATGTCGTGATCGTGGGCGCGGATCCCGAGGGGTCCGTGCTGTCCGGCGACACCGCGCGGCCGTATCTCACCGAAGGGATCGGCGAGGACTTCTTCCCGGGCACGTACGACCCCACGGTCGTCGACCGCTGGGTCCGCGGCAGCGATCGCGACGCCTTCGCCGCGGCCCGTCGGCTGACGAGGGAGGAAGGGATCCTCTCCGGGGGCTCGAGCGGTACGGCGCTCGTCGCGACGCTCACCGTCGCTCGCGAGCTCGTCGCCGCGGGCGACGGCGCCGGCAAGGTCATCGTCGTGCTGTTGCCGGACAGCGGGCGGAGCTACCTGTCCAAGGTCTACAACGACGAATGGATGCGGGTGAACGGGCTGCTGCCCACGACGGGGGCGGTCATCCGGATCGCCGACCTGCTCGCCGACCGGTACCACGACGTCGAGCGCCCTCCGGTCGTCGTCGCGCGAACGACGGAACGGGTCGGCGAGGCGATCGAACGCCTCCAGGAGTTCGGGATCTCGCAGATGCCCGTGTCGGAGGACGCCGAAGGTGCGGCCGTTGCGGGTCTCGTTGGCTCGATCAGCGAGAAGGGGCTGCTCGACCGGGCGTTCCGCGACCCGACGATCGTGGAGCGAACGGTCGGCGAGGTGATGGACCCGCCGCTGCCGCTCGTCGACGCGTCAGCGACGCTCGACGAGGCGTTTGCTCTGCTCAGCGGCGGCGCGGCCGCCGTCGTCGCCATTCGTGGCGAGACGCCGGCCGGCGTCGTGACGAAGCTGGACCTGCTGGAGCACCGCTCGCACCATCGCCCGCGGGGATAAGCGCGGGCGCGCTCGGCGCCGCCTTCGGGCCGCGGTCTTGAGGCCATCGCCCGCGTCGACCGTCCTCCGGCCCTCGTCGACCGCCCCCTTGCCGGCGTCGACGCGGCGTGGGATC
>JBPYEM010000413.1:0-2478 GCA_051985205.1 Candidatus Limnocylindrales bacterium
GGGCCGTTCCTGTACCTCCGCTTGCGCCGTGCCGACTACACCCGGGACGACCTGACGGCATGGCTCGCCCGCCTCGAGCCGTTTCTGACCGACGGCCTCGATGCGTTCGTCTTCTTCCGCCACGACGAGGTCGGTCGCGGCGCCGAGCTTGCCCTCGAGCTCGCTGCGCTCGCCGCCGCGAGAGGCTCGGAGGACGGTTCAGGCTCCGGCGCGTGACCCCTCGGCCGGGCCGAAGGCGACGAAGAGCGTCAGGTCCTCGGTGATGTCGTGGAAGCGGTGCGGAACGTGGGCGCCGACGAAGACCGCCGCGCCGGGTCCGACGGCTCGCTCGTCGTCCCCCACGGTCACCCGTCCTCGACCGCTGATGACGTAGTAGACCTCGTCCTCGGTGTGCGGCTGCTGGCGGTCCGGCTCCCCGGCCGCGAGCACGTACAGGCCGACCGACAGGTCCGGCGTCTGGATGAACTCGAGGTAGGGTCGGCCGCTGGCCCGCTGCCGGGAGCGGAGATCGGCGAGGTCGTAGGCGTCCATTCCCGGACGATAGCGGGCCGCGACGAAGGCGGCTGGATCGTTCCCGTGGAACCGGGACACCGAGCTCGGCCGTACGATTCTTCACGATGCCAACGACGGACCCGCGACCGCGCAGCACGCGTGCGGCGCCGCCTGCGGTCGGGATCCGGGCGCTCCTCGCCATCTTCGTGGTCGCGCTCTCGGCCGGCTGCGGTTCCGGCGGTTCGACCGGCTCCGCGGTCGAACCGCGCGCCGCGTCAGCGTCGGTGTCCGCAACGTCGTCGCCGCTCGCCACGCCCGGCGGGGGGTCCGCCCCGTCCTCGGCGCCCGCCGCCGGACCGTCGGCGGGGGCGGCCTCAGGCTCGCCGGCCCGCCGCTTCGACCCGACCCATGTCTCGGTGGCCTTCGATCTGGTCGTCGATGGACTCACCGCGCCGCTCGGGGTCGCGAACGCCGGCGACGGATCCGGCCGGCTCTTCATCGTGGAGCAGGGTGGCCAGATCCGGATCGTCCGGAACGGCCGCCTCCTGCCCACGCCCTTCCTCGACGTCGCCGACGAGATCTCGAGCGGCGGCGAGCGCGGACTGCTCGGCCTCGCCTTCCACCCCGGCTACCCGAAGGATCCGCGCCTGTTCGTGGACTACACGGACACCGATGGCAACACGCGTGTCTCCTCCTTCACGGTCGACCCGTCGAAGCCGGACGTGGTCGACCGCTCGAGCGAGCATCGGCTGCTGTTCGTCAAGCAGCCGTTTCCCAATCACAACGGCGGCGCTCTCGCCTTCGGGCCGGACGGCGACCTGTACATCGCGCTCGGCGACGGCGGCTCCGGCGGTGATCCCCAGGGCAACGGCCAGTCGCTCACGACGCTGCTCGCGAAGATTCTCCGGATCGACGTCGACCATCCCGCCGAAGGGAAGGACTACGGCATCCCGCCGAACAACCCGTATGCCAGCGGCGCCCGCGGCCGGATGCCCGAGATCTGGCTGACCGGCCTCCGGAACCCATGGCGGATCAGCTTCGACCGCGGGACCGGCGACCTCTGGATCGGCGACGTCGGCCAGAGCGCCTGGGAGGAGGTCGACGTGCAGCGGGCGGGTGTCCCGGGCGGAACGAACTTCGGCTGGAACCGGATGGAGGGAACGCACTGCTACCAGCCGTCGAGCGGCTGTCAGGATCCGTCACTGACCCTGCCCGTGACCGAGTACGGTCATGACCAGGGTTGCACGGTCATCGGCGGCCTGGTCTACCGCGGTGTCGCCCAGCCGGCGCTCGCCGGTGGCTACCTCTTCGCCGACTACTGCTCGGGTCGCGTCTGGGCGATCGACCCGTCGACGAACGAGGTCCGGCCACCCACCATCGTCGACGACACGAAGCACAGCTTCGCGGCGTTCGGCGAGGACGAGGCGGGCGAGGCGTATGCGGTCGACATCGGCGCTGGAACGCTGCTGAAGGTGACCGCCGCGAGCCGCTGAGGCGCCGTCAGGAGCGGGCCGCGGCCGCCGTCGTGGGCTGCGTCGGGGTCGACCGGGTGACGGGCCGGAGGTAGAGCGCGAGGACGCCGACCAGATACGCGACGTGGACGAGCAGGGTCAGCACCGCCGGAGCGGCGGAGTAGCCGAAGATCGCCCGCAGGAAGGCGCCGACACCGGACTCGTCCGACAGGACCGAGCTGATGTCGAACGCCGCTGCCGTCCATGGCCCGTTGCCGAGCGCCCCGATCTCGACGAACTCGCCGATGCCGTGGCTCAGCAGCCCGGCGGCGATGAAGACGAGCCCGATCCCGGTCCAGCGGAAGAACCCTCCGAGATTCAGCCGGCGACTGCCGTGGAAGAAGCCATAGCCGAGGAGCACCGCGATCGCCAGGCCGGCGACCGCGCCGCCAAGGATCCAGACCGCGTCCGCCCGCACGGAGGTCGCCTGCCCGACGAGGAAGATGGACGTCTCGAGCCCTTCGCGGATCACCGC
>JBPYEM010000414.1:0-5889 GCA_051985205.1 Candidatus Limnocylindrales bacterium
GCCGCCGCTACCCGCCTCGGCCGGCTCGGCGGGCGTGGCAGCCGCCGTCCGCGACGGGGTCGGCGCGGCGACGGGTGCGGCGATCCGATTGACGTATCGATCCAGCGCTGCCCGCGTGTCGCCGATCGTGTCTCCGCCGAGCTTGTCGAGCAGGGCGTCGGCCAGCGTCAGCATCACCATCGCTTCGCCGACGACACCGGCGGCCGGCACGACGCTGATGTCGGACCGCTCGTAATGCGCCTTCTCGACGGCCTCGCCGCTGACGAGATCGGCCGAGGGTAGCGGCCGGGCAAGGGTCGAGATCGGCTTCACTGCGCCGCGGACGACGAGCGGCTCTCCGTTCGTCACGCCGCCGGTCAGACCACCGGCGTTGTTGGAGCGATGGATCCAGCGGCCGGCGGCGCCGCGGCCCTCGATCACGTCATGGACCGCGGACCCGAACCTCCGGGTCTGCTCGAAGCCCAGGCCGATCTCGACGCCCTTGACGATGTTGATGCTCATCACCGCCGCCGCGAGCGCGGCGTCGAGCCGCCGATCCCAGTGGACGTAGGAACCCACGCCCATCGGGAGCCCGTGGGCGACGACTTCGAACACCCCACCCACCGTGTCGCCGTTGGACCGCGCCTCGTCGATCCGAGCGATCATCGCCGCCTCGGCGTCCGGATCGGGACACCGCAGTGGCGACGCATCGGCGTCCTCGCGAGAGAGGGTCGCCCTGGTGGGGTCCACCGCGACGCCGCCCACATCCGTTGTGAACGACCAGACGTCGATGCCGAGCTCCGCGAGGATCGCCCGGGCGATCCCGCCGGCGGCAACGCGAGCCGCGGTCTCGCGAGCGGAGGCGCGCTCGAGGACGTTCCGGACGTCGCTGAACCCGTACTTCAGCGCCCCCGCGAGGTCGGCATGGCCGGGTCGGACGCGGGTGACCGGCGTGGCCCGCTTGTTGCCGTCGGCGGCGGCCGCGACGAGCGCGGCCGCCTCGTCGTCGGTCAGCTCCTCGACCTGCATGACACCGGTCCAGTTCTCCCAGTCGCGGTTGGCGACGAGGACCAGGATCGGCGACCCCAGCGTGACGCCGTGGCGCACGCCGGACACGATGTCCGCCGTGTCGTGCTCGATCGCCTGGCGGGCGCCTCGGCCGTAGCCGCGCTGGCGCCGCCCGAGATCGACGTCGAGCTGCGCCGCGGAGAGCCGCAGACCGGCGGGAACGCCTTCGACGATCACCCCGAGGGATCGGCCATGCGACTCCCCGGCGGTCAGCCAGCGAAGACGACCCATCCGTGCGGCGATCCCTCGTCCTGCCCGCTCAGGCTGGCTCGGCGGCCGTGGCGGGCTCGCCGGTGGGCTCGCCCTCGGCCGACCGCAATCCGCCGGCCCGTGCCGCAGAGAGTGCGCGCTGCATCACATCGATCGGAGCGGGCCGCCCCGTCCACAACGTGAACGCCGCGGCACCCTGGTGGAGGAGCATGAGCTCCCCGTCGGCGACGGTCGCGCCGGCGGCGGCCGCGTCGCGCAGCAGCCGCGTCCGGTTGTAGATCAGGTCGAGCACGAGCAACTCCGGCGGGATGATCTCGGCCGGGACGGGCGAGACGTCCGCCGTCAGCCCGATCGATGTCGCGTTGATCAGGACCTTGGACTTCGCCAGCTCCGCTTCGATGATCGACTCGTGCCATGGCATCGCCCGGAGCTCCATGTGCGAGGCGCTTCGACCGAAGTGCTTCACGAGTGCCTCGGCCCGATGGAGGTGCCGGTTGAAGACGACGATGCGCTGGAAGCCTTCGCGGACCAGGCCGTAGACGACCGCCCGGCCGCCACCGCCGGCACCCAGCACGACGGCGTTTCGCGGCATCTTCTGGCGCCCTACGAGCTTGTCGAGGGCGACCTTGAACCCCGGCACGTCCGTGTTGTGGCCGACGAGGCGACGGCCCTCGCGCGTGATCGTGTTCACCGCGCCCGTCGCTGCCGCTTCCTCGGTGAGTCGATCGACGAGCGGGACGACTCGCTCCTTGTGGGGGATCGTGACGTTCGCGCCGAGGAACTCGTCGCCGCGGATCTCGCCGATCGCGTCGGCGAGGCCGATCGGTGCGCGATCCCAGAGCTCATACGTCGCATCGACGCCCTGGTCGTCGAAGGCGGCCTGCTGCATCGCGCCCGACAGCGAGTGGGCGACCGGATGGCCGATGAGGACGACGCGCTTGCTCATGACGCCACCCTTCCGAGGTCGTCGAAGAAGCCGGGGTAGGAGACTGCGGCGCTCCCGGACCGCGCGATGGACGTCGGCCCGGCCGCCAGGAGCGCCGCGATCGCGAACGTCATCGCCAGCCGGTGGTCGTCGAGGCTGTCGACGCTCGTGCCGTGGAGCCGCCGGCCGCCGGTGATCCGGAGATCGTCCCCGTCGACGACGATGCCGTCCGCGCCGAGCGCGCGGAGACCGTCGGCGATCCCGTTGATGCGGTCCGATTCCTTGTGTCGCAGCTCACCTGCTCCCCGGATGGCCGTGGTGCCCTCCGCCGAGGTCGCGGCGAGGCAGAGGATCGGGATCTCGTCGATCGCGCTCGCCACGGCCCTTGCGTCGAGATCGATCGCGCGGCGCTCGGACGAGCGAACGCGGAGGTCGGCGACGGGCTCGCCGATGCCATCGGCGACGGCCGCGCGGTCGACGGCCGGACCGTCGGCGACCGGCGTCTCGGTGATGTCGGCGCCCATCGCCCGCAGCAGATCGATCACGGCCCGGCGGGTGGGATTCACCCCCACACCGCGGAGGGTCAGGTCGGCGTCCGGATGGATCGCGCCGGCGACGAGCCAGAAGGCGGCCGCCGAGACGTCACCGGGACGCGCTCGTCGATCGCGGCCATCACTCCTCCTCCGTCCACCGTCACCGCCACGGCACCGTCGTCGCCGTTCGGGCCGGCCGGCCCGAGTCGCTCGGTTCGCACCTCGATCCCGCGCGCCCGCAGCATCCGCTCCGTGTGATCGCGCGTCGCGACGGCCTCCCGGACCGTCGTCGACCCTGCCGCTCGGAGCCCCGCCAGGAGGATCGCCGACTTGACTTGGGCGCTCGGGACGGGCGTCCAGCGATCCGTTGGATCCAGTGGATGGCGACCGATCACGGTCAAGGGCGGAAGCGAGTCGTCGGCGCGAGCATGAACCGTTGCGCCCATCGCGCGGAGCGGTTCGATGATACGAGCGACGGGTCGGCGTCGCAATGAAGCGTCTCCGTCCAGGACGGCCCGAAAGGGCAGTCCGGCGAGGATGCCGGCGAACAAGCGGAGGCTCGTTCCGGAGTTGCCGCAGTCGAGGTCGGCGCCCGGTTCTCGGAGCCCATCGACGCCCGGCGAGACCACGTGGTAGCCCACCGTCGCCGGCCCCTCGTCGCCTTCGAGACGGTCCACCTCGGCGCCGAGCGCACGACAGATCGCGGCCGTCGATCGAACGTCCGCGCCATCCCCGGCGCCGGCGATCCGGCTCTCGCCCGCGGCGAGCGTCGCCAGCATCAGCGCCCGGTGACTGATCGACTTGTCGCCGGGCAGGCGGAGCTCGCCGCGCAGTCGTCGGGCGGGTTCGACGACCGCGACGTCGGCATCCGCGGGACGGCTGACCACCGCCATCAGTGGCGACCCAACGCTCCGGAGCCCGCGGCCACCGCCGCACCGGCGGCGCCGTCGGTCCCGTTCCCCGGGCGCAGCCCGCGGACCTGGTCGTGGACGGGGACGAGCTGGGCCATCATCGACCGGAACTGCTCGAAGGTGAGCTGCTGCTCGGCGTCGGACAGCGCCGCGTCGGGGTCGGGATGGACCTCCACCATGACACCGTCCGCTCCCACCGCGACCCCGCCGATCGCCAGCGGCGCGACCAGCCCGCGCTTTCCCGTCGCGTGGCTCGGGTCGACGATGATCGGAAGATGGGTCAGCTGCCGGAGGAGCGGCACGGCCGACAGGTCGAGCGTGTTGCGGGTGTAGGTCTCGAAGGTCCGGATTCCCCGCTCGCAGAGGATCACGTTCGGATTGCCGGAGCTGATGATGTATTCGGCCGCCATCAGCCACTCCTCCACCGTGGCGCTGAAGCCGCGCTTGAGCATGACGGGCCGGGCGACCCGGCCGACGGCCATCAGCAGCGAGAAGTTCTGCATGTTCCGGGTGCCGACCTGGAGGATGTCGGCGTACTCGGCGACGATGTCGACCTGGTTCGGCTCCATCACCTCGGTGATCACCGGCCGACCCGTGCGGTCGCGGGCGTCCGCCAGGTCACGGAGCGCCTCGACGCCCAGGCCCTGGAAGCTGTACGGCGACGTCCGTGGCTTGAAGGCGCCGCCGCGGAGGATCGTCGCTCCCGCGTCCGCGACCGCGTCCGCGGTTGCGAACAGCTGCTCCCGGCTTTCGACCGAGCAGGGCCCCGCCATCACGGTCAGCGATCCGTCGCCGATCACCGCGTCGAGGACGCGGATCACGGTGTCCTCGGGGTGGAACTCGCGCGAGGTGAGCTTGAACGGCCGGCTGATCGGCGTCACGGACTCGACCCCCGGCAGCCCGCCCAGCCGGCTCATCAGCTCCGGCTTGCGGGCGCCGATCTCGCCGATCACCGCGATCACCGTCCGCTCGGCACCGGCGTGGTCGTACGGCGTGAGGCCCTCGCCCAGGATGGCGCTCTTCACGCCAAGGATCTCCGCCTCGCCGGCCGTGCGAGCCATCACCACGAACATCGGTTGCCGATCGCCTCCTGGTCAAACAAAAAAGCAGAGGTCGTGACCTCTGCTTCCACCCGGCAGGACCCGTGATCCCTGAGTCTCAGGCTCCGGGAACGGTCATGCCGGGCGTCGAAAGTAGAAGTAGCGAATGTCCATCTGCGTGCGCCGGACGGTACGGCCCACGCTCGATCGTGTCAACGGCCGCGCCGCACGCCCGGGCAGGCGCGGCCTCCGCATGCGCCCCGCATCCGTCCCGCCTGGCATCGGGCCGGCTCCACGGCGCCACGCCCCGCACCCGGCGCCGCCTTGCGGGCAGATCACCGACCGTGGGCGGACGGCAGGCCGGCCCGCGCGGCAATCGCCTCGACCACCTCGGTCTTCGCGTCCGCATAGTGCTGGACGTACTTCCACTGCCGACCGATCAGCTCGCGTTTGGTCGCCTCGTAGAGGTCTCGATCGTCGTCGTGTGCCCGGAGCCAGTCCCGGAAGCCGACCATGCGATCGAGCTCCCGGCAGCCGGCCGAGAAGACGTGCAGGTTGATGTTCGTGTCGGGCCCCTTGAGCACGCGGTGGTCCCACCAGTCCGGCTCGTGCTCCCGGATCGCGACCCGGTACCCGGCCGCCACCAGGTCGTCGGCCCAGGCCGCCTCGTCGACGACGTCGGCGACGGTCATCGTGATGTCGACCTGGGGCTTCGCGGCCAAGCCCGGAACGGAGGTCGAGCCGGTGTGCTCGATCCGGACGACCCGATCGCCGAGGATCGACCGGATCCGGGCCTCCTCCCGAGCGTACAGCTCCGGCCAGCGCGGGTCGTACTCGGAGAACGTGATCGGCCCGGTCAGCACCGGCACGGGCTCGACCCAGATCGCCTGGAGCTCCGCCTCGGAGTGGAACGTCGGATCCTTCATCTGCCGCCCGACGCTACCAGATCGCGAGGAGCCGGCGGCCCGGAAGGGCCGTGGTAGCATCCTCCCGCCCGCGCGACGGAGAGGTCGCATAGAGGCCTAGTGCGGCGGTTTGCTAAACCGTTGAGTGGGGTAACCTGCTCCGAGGGTTCGAATCCCTCCCTCTCCGCCACCTCGCCCTCGGGCCGATGGCGTCGGGGACCTCCGCCTCGGACCTCGGAGGGCGGGTACCGGTTCTCCTTTGGAGGGTGCCGGTTCAACGGATGCGCACGTAGCTCAGTGGATAGAGCGTCAGGTTGC
>JBPYEM010000415.1:0-2620 GCA_051985205.1 Candidatus Limnocylindrales bacterium
GACCCCGCGCTCTGCGCCGAGGTCACGCTGATGCCGGTCCGCGAGCTCGGCGTGGACGCGGCTGTCCTCTTCGCCGACATCATGCTGCCGCTCGAGCCGATGGGCGTCGGGCTGCGGATCGAGCCCGAGGTCGGGCCGATCATCGATCGTCCGATCCGCACGCCTGACGATGTCGCGGCGTTGCGTCCGTTCGAAGCGGACGGCGTGTCATTCACGCTAGACGCAATCCGCTTGATCCGGCGCGAGCTCGCCGCGACGGCCGGCGTGATCGGGTTCTCCGGCGCGCCGTTCACGCTCGCCTGCTATCTCATCGAGGGCAAGCCGTCCCGTGACTACGCGACGGCGAAGGCGTTCATGTTCCGGGAGCCGGCCGCCTGGCACGACCTGATGAGCCGGCTCGCCACGATGGTGGCCGCGTACCTTCGAGCCCAGGTCGACGCCGGCGCCGACGTCGTCCAGCTCTTCGACAGCTGGGTCGGCGGTCTGTCACCAGCTGATTACCGGGCGTTCGTCCAGCCGCATGTTCGACGGATCTTCGACTCGCTGGCCGACATCCCGACGATCCATTTCGGGACCGGGACCGGCGGGCTGCTGGAGGATCTCGCGGACGCCGGTGGGGACGTGATCGGGCTGGATCACCGCATCTCGCTGGGTGAGGGCTGGCGGCGCGTCGGCGAGGACCGCGGCGTCCAGGGCAACCTCGACGCGGCCCGCCTGCTCGCCGGCTGGGACGCGACGCGTGCGGGCGCGCGAGCTGTTTTGGACGAGGCCGCGGGACGCCCGGGCCATGTCTTCAACCTCGGGCACGGCGTGCTGCCGCAGACCGACACCGACCTTCTCCGGCGGCTGGTCGATTTCGTCCACGAGGAGACCGCGCTTGTGCGGCCGCCGGTGGCCGAGGTGGTCGCATGACGGGGGACCTCCCGACCGGGGCGTTGCTGATGACGTACGGATCGCCCACGTCGGTCGAACGGGCGGACGTCGAGGACTACCTCACGCGGGTCCGGGGCGGGCGTTCCCCGGATGACGAGCTCGCGATCGAGTTCACCCGGCGCTACCGGGTCATCGGCGGCTCTCCCCTGATCGAGATCACCCGTGTCCAGGCGGCAGCCCTCTCCGCTGAGCTGGGCTGGCCCGTCGAGATCGGGATGCGGTTCTCCCAGCCGACGATCGAAGCCGGATTGCGGTCCCTGGCCGCGTCCGGCGTCGGTCGCGTCGCGGCGATCATCCTTTCGCCGCAGTTCTCGCCACTCCTGATGGGTGGCTATGCGCGCGCGATCGAGTCCGCCCGCTCGACGATCGGCAGCGCCGCGCCCGACGTCTCGGTCGCCGGCGCGTGGCATGCGGAGGCGGCCTTCGTCGCCGCGATCGCGGGCCGGCTGATGGGCGTCCTCGACACGTTGCCGCCCGGCGGACGCCCGGCCCATGTCCTGATGACCGCTCACAGCCTTCCGAAACGCGTCGCCGAACAGGAGCCTGGCTACCTCGATCAGCTCCGCACGACCGCGGATGCGGTGGCCGCGGCCGCCGGTCTCGGGGACTCGGACTGGTCGTTCTGCTGGCAGAGCGCCGGCCACGAGCCCGGCGAATGGATGAAACCCGACTTCGCGGACCTGATGCCGGAGGTCGCGGGCCAAGGCGCGCGGACGGCGATCGTCGTTCCAGTCCAGTTCCTCGCAGATCACCTCGAGACGCTGTACGACGTGGACGTCGGCGCGCGCGAGCAGGCGGAGCGACATGGCCTTCGATTCATCCGGATCCCGTCACTGAACGCGGATCCAGGTCTGGTCGAGGCGCTCGCATCGGTCGCCCGGCGAACCGTCCGCGAGGCGAGAGTGGCGTCGGTGACCTCCTGACGAGCTGCGAGGACCCACGCGCGCAGCGCTCTGACTCCGGGCGATGCCGGCTGGTTCACCCACGCGACGGCACGGAATCTCAGATCGGATTCCCTGCGCGGATCGGAGCGTTGGAGGTGGGCTTGCGTCCGGGCTACTCGTCCAGCCAGACGCGGTCCTGATCGTCAGGGTCATCAATCGGTGACGAGATGAACAGGACCTGCGGCGCGTCCTCGAACTGACCGCCGTGCGGCGTGTTCGCCGGGATCACCCAGACATCCCCACGCTTGACCGGCCGCGTCACGCCACCGACGGTCACCGAGCCGGTCCCGGCGAGCACGTACCCGATCTCGTCGTGCGTCGTGTGGACGTGCGTCCGGAACGGTCCCGCGTGACCCTGGAACACGAAGACGCTCGACTGCGACCCGTGTCCGAGATAGGTCCGCTTGAAGACGTCCGCCTCGGTCAGCTTGTCGGCTTGAACCGCAGCCGCGACGTCGATCACGTCGACCTTCGTGAGGTTGCTGAGGTCCTTCGCACCGGACTCGTGGTGGCTCAACGCCGGTCCTCCTGCTTGCGGTCGCGTCGGGCGACCATCGCTTCGAATAGGAAGTGATAGACCTCGGTATGGCGCTTGGCCTCCCAGACGTCGTCGCCCCAGATGTAGGCGCCGTGATCGGCGACGAGAATTGCGTAGACACCCGCGTATCGCGGATCCCGCAGCGCCGCCTCGACGGCCGCGACGAGATCGCGCTCCCGCGCGGTGTTGCGGATCACCGGGACGC
>JBPYEM010000416.1:0-5415 GCA_051985205.1 Candidatus Limnocylindrales bacterium
CGACCCTCCCACGCCATCCGGATGCGCGCGTAGTGCCAGGGCGTGAAGAAGACCGCGAGCTGCTTCGGCGTCAGCCGCGTGTCCGGCGGCATGTCGTACCCGTAGGATCGGTTCTGGAGACCCCAGAGGGGACCCACCACGCGCACGCTCGTCACGGTGAAGTGGGTCGTGGTCGCGGGATCGGCCGTGGCGGTGAAGCCCGTCAGGATCCAGGCGTGATCGCCGTGGGCGACCGTGATCCCGACTGGCAGGTTCGTCCGGCGCAGGTTCGTCACCGCCGATCGCAGGGCGGCGTCGAAGCTGCCGCTGACGACGAGGCGGTAGCGGGCGTCCACGAAATGCGCGAGCCCGGCGGCCCAGCCTCCGGGATCCGTGCCATCGGAAACGGGGATCGCATAGCGGTCATGGGCCCGCATCCAGTCGAAATAGCGTCCCTGATTCGCCCGGCTGTGGTCTGCCTCGTGACGGGCGATGTTCCGGATGATCTGGACGTCGGCAGCGGTACACCACAACCACGTCTGCTGGGTAGTGAAGACAGCGTTCCGGTAGAGGTCGACCCCGCCGGTCCAGCGTGAACCGGCGGCGGCCAGCTCGGCGGGCGCGATGAACCCGCCCAGGAGGAGGGTCAGCGCCGCAACTCCGGCGACCGCGGCCGACCGAGGCCGGTTCGGCACGGCCAGCCCGCGACCGATCGTCCTGATGGCGAGGCTCAGCGCGAGCCCTCGATCACGGCGAGGATGTTGCCGGCGGGATCCGTGAACCAGGCGATCGCCGGTCCCTGGCCGCGATAGACGCCCTGCTCGTCCGCGGTCATCCCGCTTTCCGGGTTGTCGTATCGCTGCATCTCGATGCCCGCTGCGCGAAGCTCGCCCACGGCGCGATCGATGTCGCTCACCAGGAAGTTCAGGACGGTGAACACGGCCGGCCGGTGATCCGGCTTGGGGTAGATCGTGATCGGCGCTCCTCCACCGAGGTGGAGCTCGAGCAGGCCCATCGTCGTCTCGTCCCGGACGTCCAGGCCCAGCTGGTCCTTGTAGAAGTGGCGGGCCGCGTCGAGATCGGGCACCGCGAAGGTCGAGAAGGCGCCGTTGATGGTCAGCATCGGGACCCTCCTTGTGTGCGTCCTAGCCTCCCACATCGAGCCAGGATCCGCGCCGGGCGGTCCTCGCCGTCGAACGCCGGATACTCCGCACGAGTATTGACAAGGGGGTTGTCAAATCGAGCGAAATCGAGTACAGTACTGGCATCGCTGGCGTGTCAAGACTTGACACGCCTGCATGTGTGTCCGGCTCCTGGCGGAAGCGGATGCACCCCCGGCTCGCCTTTGGCGGAATGCGCGAGCCGGATCGCGAACCAGCATCCCGTCAAGTCAGCCCGGCGGCGTGCCCCCGCGCCGCCGAAGCATCACGGAGTGACCTTGACCACCTTGATCGACCAGACCACCACCCTTCCCCAGCCCCAGGCGGACCTCGATCCTGACGCGACGTCCGCGGACCTCGCCTCGCTCGAGGCGGAGGCAGAGGCAGACCTCGATCCGAAGGCCCTCGCGGAGCTCGTCACGGAACCGAAGGCCGTCGTGCGGCCGACGCCGCGCCCGGCGGCAGAGCCCGACGAGGCGGACGAGCCGGTCGAGCACGACGACACCCTCGACATCGAGGATTCGACGCGTCTCTATCTGCGCGAGATCGCCCGCGTCCCGCTCCTCACGGCTGAGGAAGAGGTGATGCTCGCCAAGACGATGGAGCTGGGCAAGCGGATCGAGAGCGACCCCGCGTCTGCGGTGCTCGACCTCCACGTCTGGGGCGTCAACGACACGGAGCCGAAGGCGCGGACCTCCCATCCGCGCTACCGCCACGTCTTCGGCGAGCCGTCGGCTCGGATCGTTCGGTCCGCGCTGTCGGCGGACGAGGCGATGGACCTGCTCGTCACGGCGCCCCGCTTCGGCATCACGGACGCTCTGGGCGAGGCGACCGGGGAGGCCGCGGAGCTGCTCGAGCGTGGCCGGAACCTGCGGGCCGTCTACAACGAGCGGCTCGACGTGGACGCGTTCATCGCGATCCTCGACTGGGTCCATGGCGCGCTGCTCCGGCCCGCGGTTCGCGAGAGCGCGGCCCTGATCGCGATGCGGACCTGGGCCCGTCACGAGGTCGCGCTGCCGGCGCTCCGCCGGTGGCTGGACGCCGGTCACGACGCGGAGACGATCGAGGCGATGGCCCCGGTCCTCCAGGCATCGGGTGCCGCCGCGCGCGAGCACCTGACCTCAGCGAACCTGCGGCTCGTCGTGGCGAACGCCAAGAAGTACGTCAACCGCGGCATGAGCCTGCTGGACCTCGTCCAGGAGGGCAACGCCGGGCTGATGCGCGGCGTGGACAAGTTCGAGTGGGAGCGCGGCTTCAAGTTCTCGACCTACGCCACGTGGTGGATCCGTCAGGCGATCCAGCGTGGTCTGGCAGACCAGTCCCGGACGATCCGGATCCCGGTCCACATGGTCGAGACGATGAACCGCGTCACCCGCGTCGTGCGCGAGCTGACCGTCAGCCTCGGCCGCGAGCCGACGAACGCCGAGATCAGCGAGGTCCTGTCCGTCGACCCGAAGACGGCGATCACGCCGGAGCGGGTCGAGGAGGTCCGAGCCTACGGTCGGCTGCCGGTCTCGCTGGAGACGCCCGTCGGCGACGAGAGCGACACGGAGCTCGGTCAGCTGATCGAGGACAAGGACGCGGTCTCGCCCCTCGACGCGGTCACGGACCAGATGCTCAAGGAGCAGGTCGCACGTGTTCTCGACAGCCTCGAGGGTCGGGAGCAGCGGGTGATCCGGCTGCGCTTCGGCCTCGATGACGGCCGGCCGCGGACGCTGGAGGAGGTCGGCCACGAGTTCGGCCTCACCCGCGAGCGGATCCGCCAGATCGAGGCGCACGCGCTCCGCAAGCTGCGGCATCCGTCTCGGAGCCGGAAGCTCCGCGAGTTCGCGACCGAGTAGCGCCCCCTGGCAGATCCAACGCCGCCCGGCACCGCCGGGCGGCGTCTTCATGTCCGGCAGACGCCGGCTCGGATGCACGGGAACCGCACCGATCGGCCCCGGACCTCTCCGTGCGTCGCCACAGGACTTCTGATCGATCCCCGTTCGGCGCAAGGCCGACGATCCTCGGGCGATGCACGTCGACGTCCCGGCGCGCCCGATCGCTGCTCTGCACGGCCCGGCGATCGCTCGTCTCCGGGATCGGATGGCCGCCTTGCGCTCGAGCGAGCTCGCCGTCGTCGGGAGGGAGCCGCGGTTCCGAGCGGTCGAGCGGCGCCGGACCCGAGCGGCCGCCCGCGTGGGCTTCCTCGTCATCGCCGCTGCGGTCGCGTTCGACGCCACCGTCCTGATCGATCGGCAGCCGGACGAGGCGGCCCCGCTCGTCGCCATGAACGGCGGCGTCGCGATCCTGGCCCTCCTCGGCTGGTGGCTCGTCGGCCATCGCCTCCGGCATTACCCGGATCCCCTCGCCGGTGCCGTCACGCTCGCGCTCGTGGCCGCGACTGCGGTCACGGGCATGGCCGTCCCGAGCCTCGCGATCGAATCGGCCGGATACCTGCTACTGATCCCGGTGCTCGTCACGTTGATCCTGCCCTGGAGCACTCGCTCGCACGTCCGTTGGCTCGCGGGCTACACGCTCATTGCCCTCGCCTTCCTCGTGGTCGGCTCCGGATCCGCGCTGAGCGAGGACGAGCGGGCCGACCTGGTCGTGGTCACGCTCGTGGGCATCGGGGCGAGCCTCGCCGGCCACGTGCTCCTGCGGCTCGCCGCCGCCAGGAACTTCAGCCAGCTCCGCAAGATCGATGTCCTGCGGCGCCGCGCCGATGCGGACATGGCCGAGCTCGCCCGCGTTCACCGCGCCCTCGAGGAGACGGCGCGAACGGACCCGCTCACCGGCGCCCGCAACCGGCTCCGTCTCGCGGAGGACCTCCGCTCCGCCCGGGCGAGGATGAACCGCCTCGGCCATTCCCACGGGCTGATCGCCTTCGACCTCGACCTGTTCAAGCGCGTGAACGACGAGCGCGGGCACCTTGCCGGCGACGACGTACTGAAGGCCGTGGTCCGGGCCGTCCGCCAGACGATCCGGGCGGACGACGAGGTCTACCGCTTCGGCGGGGAGGAGTTCCTCGTCCTCGTTCGCGTCCCCGACCCAGAGGGCATGGCAACGGCGGCCGAACGCCTGCGGCGGGCGGTGATGGACCTCGCGATCGACCATCCGGCGAACGCTCCTCATGGCGTCGTCACGATCAGCCTCGGCGGCGTCTTCGTGTCGCCGGCCGACCTGGCCGCATCGGACGACGACTGGTTCGCCAAGGCCGACGCCGCGCTCTACCGCGCGAAGGCGACGGGCCGCAACCGGTTCGAAGCGGCCTGATCCGGCGAGGCGTCAGGTCGCGGACGGATCCTTCCGCGGCGAGGCAAGACCCTCGACGACCTCGACGTTCGGCAGCGTCAGCAGGATCGACGGCGGCGCGAGCACCTTCCATGATCGAGAGCCGCCGCCGAGCACGATCCGCGGCCGCTCCATGACGGCGGCGTCGACCCAGAGCGGCAGATCCGGCGGCAATCCGAATGCCGTCACCCCACCGATCGCCATCCCGGTTAGCGTGCGCGTCTCCTCGGGCGACGCGAACGACGCCTTCTTGCCGAAGCGCCCCTTGATCGTCCGATTGACGTCCAGCCGATGGGTCGCCAGGACGACACAGGCGGCATAGACGGGCGGTTGGCTCTTCCCGACAACGACGATCGTGTTCGCCGAGTCCTCCAGCGCGAACCCGTAGGCCGCGCAGAAGGCCGCGGTGTCGGCGAGGGCCGTGTCGCAGGCGAACAGCTCGTGCTCGCCGTGTCCGGCGAGGGCCGCCTCGAGGGTCGCCCGGTCACGCTCCCGTTGGGCGTCGGTCGTCATCTCCGTCATGGTCGAACCGTACCCGAGAGCGACATGGGCCGACGCCCGCCGGGTTGCCGCAGCATCCCGTTCGCGGGTGGCTGCCGTCAGGCGACCGAGACGATCCGCGTGGAGCCGACGCCGCCGCTGATGTCGATGTCCACGCGGTTGGTGGCACTTCCATAGTCCGGCGAGGCGAAGCCGTCCGCGGATCGCGGGAACCGAGCGGGATCGACGCTCACCCGGCCGAGCGCGACCCGGCTCCGGATCCGCGCGGCGACGCCGGCCGGAATCTCGATCGTGAGCGAGGCGGCTCCGGTCTCGGCGCGGACCGTCGATTCGCCGGCCGCGCGCGGGAGCCGGACCCGCGTCTCGCTCGCGCCCGTGTGCAGCTCGAGCGACCGGAGCCGGAGCTCCGAGAGGTCGAGGCCGCTCCTCGCGGCACCCACGTCGAGGCGCAGGTCGAGCGGGACCTCGCCGCTGAGACCGACGTCCCAGCGCGCGTCGTGAT
>JBPYEM010000417.1:0-3219 GCA_051985205.1 Candidatus Limnocylindrales bacterium
CCGCGAGATGATCGAGCCGTCCACCCCGATCCGGGCGAGGTAATCACCGTACGGTCCGGCGGGCCGCGGCTCGATCCGGCCCTGGACGCGGACGACGTCGCCGGGCTCGATGACGGGATACCGGGGCAGCGTTGCCATCACCTCGAGGGCCGCCGGCTGGCCGTCCTGCCCGTCCGCGCCGCGAAGCTGGAGCGTCGCGACCTGCACGCCCTCGCGAGGGGACGAGACCGCGACGACCACGGCCGACCAGGGACCGGTCCCGTCCGGGAGGGGAGCGACCGCTCCGTCGGACGACGCCGCGCCCGCGACCGCCAGGCGGATCGCCACGGCAACGACGCCCGCCGCGATGGGGATCGCCGCGGCGATGCGTCGTCGCGCCGTGACCCCCGCCTCGCGCCGGCGTCCGTGGAGACCGGCCGCGCCGACTGCGGCCGCCGTCGCGAGCAGGACGAGGACCTCCGGGCGGAGACCGGGCCCCCCGAGGCTTGCCGCGACCGCCCCGATCGCGAGCCAGATGCTCGAGGTCACGGCTGGCGATCAGCGGACCGTCACGAGTGCCTTCAGCTTGTCGAAGGTCGATGCTCCGACGAGCTTCCGGGTCCGCAGGTCGTCGACGGCCGCGAACCGTTGTTCACCCCGGGCGGCCACGATCTTGGCGGCGGTGACCGGTCCGATCCCCGGCAGCGCGTCGAGCTCCTCTGCGGTCGCGCTGTTCAGATCCAATGGTCCGTTCGGCGGCTGGCTGGCAGCCGGGCCACCACCGCCGCCCGATGCAGGTCGCGGACTCGGACCCGACGGGTCGTCACGACTCGGGACGATGACCTGGTCGCCGTCGCGCAAGAGCGCCGCGAGGTTCAGGGCCGACGGGACGCGATCGCTCGCGACTCGCGGGCTGTATCCGCCGGCAGCGGCGATCGCATCCGCGACGCGCGATCCCGAAACGAGACGGACGATGCCCGGCCGCCCGACCGCGCCCTGCACGTCAATGACGAGGAGCGACGCGGATGACCGCGCCGCCGGTGCACCGGACGGGCTGCCACCCGCCGTGTCGAAGGATGCGGCCCCGTCGACGGCGACCTCCGCGTGGCCGCCGGCTGCGGCGACGACGAACGCCCCGACCGCGAGGACGGCCGCGACGGCGACCATCGCGATGGGGACCCACCCGGTGTGGCGGACCACGACGTCGTCGCCGTCACCGGATGGCATCGCCCCCGGCGAGGCGGGATCCGTCTCCAGGACACGCCACGCCGCCGGTCCGTCCATCGATCCTCCACCGGCGGGCGGAGTCGCAGGTTTCGCCCCGGCGGACATCCGCCGGACGCGACGACGCCTCGCGACGTTGGGGGCACTTCCGACGTCGGCGAGGCGTCTGGCTGGGACCCTAGCAGGGTCCGCTTATCTGTCGGTTATTCCGGCCTCACCGCCGGCCGGAGACGGATCAGGACGCGCTCGGGATGTGCTCGAGCGACGTCCGGTCCGCGGCCCGGGCCACGGCGAGTGCCGCACGGGCGACCAGCCTGCGCGCGGGGTTCGCCGGCGTGGAACCGGCCCGGCTCAGAGCGGCGAGCCGATAGCGGTCGGCCTCGGCGGCGCGCTCTCGCGCCGTGTCGAGGGCAAGCAGGAAGTAGTGGTTGTACATGTCGTGGCTCCTAGCCCCGGTGCGAGTCGAAGAAGGCGTTCGGATCCGTCTGCCGGCTGTCGGCACCCCAGAGGATGGCGGCGACATCGAGCCCGACGAGGCCGACGACGATTGCGGCGATCAAGGCAAAGGCTTCCATCGTGACCTCCTGTGCGGGCCTTGAGATAACCCGTATGCGTTGCTGAAGTGGTTACTGGAGAATAGCCTCTTGCACGTAACCTGTCAAGGGCGCTAAAGTGGTTATGTGATGCAGGACACACCCCACGCCCCGGCGCGCACGGACCACGTCCACCACGCCGTCCCGCTCGACACGGCCTTCGACTTCCTGAACACCTGGGAGCTCGAGGACGGTGCATACGTCGAACGCCTGACGACGCTCGACGCGGCCGCCCGATGGCTCGTTGAGCACGGCATCGTCGGCCACCGGCGGTGGGTCGTCGGCCTCAACGCCGCCGACGACAACGCCCGCGCCCTGGACCGGATCGTCTCGGTCCGGACGGCGCTCTGGGACGTCGCGCATGCCGTGGCTCACGACGAGACGCCTGATCAGGCTGCGGTCGAGGAGGTGAATCGCGCCCTCGGTGCGCGCGAGCGCCTCGAGCTCGTGCCGGCGAAGGACGGCGTGAAGCTCGGCCACAGCCACGTCGGGGACGCTGTCGACGACGCGCTGGCGCGCATCGCCGAACCCATCGTTCGCGCCCTCGGCACCGGCCGCGACGACCGGATCCGGATCTGCGCCAACGACACCTGCCAGTGGATCTTCTACGACGAGTCGCGGACGGGGCAGCGACGCTGGTGCGACATGAAGACCTGCGGCAACCGGGCGAAGGCCCGCCGGCATCGCGAGCGTCAGAAGGCGGCGACCGAACCCGTCGCCTGACGCTTCAGGAGAACGCCGGGGCCCACGCCGGAGCGGCCGCCGCCGCCCTCAGTCCGCCTCGAGCTGCTCCCAGTCCACCCAGCCGTTGCCGTCCCAGACGCGGTGCCAGATCCGGCCGTCCACGCCGACGGCCCAGACGTCGATCCGGTCGGCTGACCAGGACGACGCCGCCGCCCCGGCGGACGGATCGAGCTCTCCGCCCATCGGCTCCCAGCCGTGCCATGACGACCCGTCCCAATAGCGGTTGTGGAGCTGACCGTCCGGGAACACCGCGAAGACCTCGAGCTCGTCCCGCGCCCAGGCGGTCGCTCCCGGCGGTCCCACGAGCGTCCCGCCCAGCGATTCGGTCGGGCCCCAGGCACCGTCCGCGAAGGCCGCGTGGCGCAGCCCGCCATCCGGTCCCACCCAGAACCGGTCGATCCGACCCGGGCCCCAGGACGTCGCGGCCAAACCGAAGGGTCCTCCACGACGGCCGCCCGAAACCGCGAGTCGTTCCACGTGCGGCATCCGTCAGCCCTCCCGGCGGGCGTTGAGCTCCGCCCGAATCGCGGCCACCACCGGCCGGGACGAGGCATCCGCAACGGACCGCACCTTGATGTGCCGGATTCGCTTGCCGGTCCCCTCGATCACGCCGTCCGGGTCGGGGAGATCCGCTCCGTCGGCCAGCTGGAGGTTGACCCACGTCGTGTGGGCGATGATC
>JBPYEM010000418.1:0-7698 GCA_051985205.1 Candidatus Limnocylindrales bacterium
GAGCGGATGGCCGGCCGTGGCTACGACGTCGTCGTCGTGTATGCGGATCGCGAGCACAGCGCGTCCATCTCGTTCCTGACCGGGTTCGACCCCCGGTTCGAGGAGGCTCTCCTCGTCGTCACGGCGAGGGACGCGGAGCCGGCGATCCTCGTCGGCAACGAATGCTGGGGCATGGCGGGGGCAGCACCGCTCCGGATGCGCCGCCATCTCCTCCAGGACCTGAGCCTGCCGAGTCAGCCCCGGGACCGGTCGCGGCCGCTGGCCGAGATTCTCGAGGACGAAGGCGTCCGGGCGAGCGGCCGCGTGGGCGTCGTCGGCTGGAAGACGTACGCGGACCGCGCCACGCTCGAGGTCCCCGCGTTCCTCGTGGAGACGCTCCGGGCCCTCGTCGGTCCGGACGGGCTCGTCGAGAGCGCCACGGACGTGCTGATCGACCCAGCCGCCGGCCTCCGCGTGATCAACGACGTCGATCAGCTCGCGATCTTCGAGTGGGCGGCGACGCGGACGAGCGACGGCGTCCGGCGTGTCATCCAGGGGATCCGGCCCGGGATGACGGAGCGCGAGGCCGTTCGACTGCTCGAATGGGACGGGACCCCGCTCTCCTGCCACCTGATGCTGACCGCGGGCGCGCGAGCGTCGCTGGGCCTGCTGAGTCCGGGCGATCGACCGATCGAGCGCGGCGACCGGTTCACGGTCGCCTTCGGCATCCAGGGTGCGCTGAACTGCCGCGCCGGCTTTGTCGTCGAGGATGCCGCGGAGCTGCCAGCGGGGATCCGCGACTACGTCGACCGGCTCGTCGGACCGTACTTCGCCGCGGTCGCCGAGTGGTACGGCGCGCTCCGGGTGGGCGTTCCGGCCGGCGTCCTCCACGAGATCATCACCCGCCGGCTCGGCGACCCGTTCTTCGGGATCTTCCTGAACCCGGGCCACCAGATCCATCTCGATGAATGGGTGAACTCGCCGATCACGCCGGGCTCGACGATCCCGCTCGCGTCGGGGATGGCGTTCCAGGTCGACATCATCCCGGCCACGGGAACGGACTGGTTCACGACGAACATCGAGGACGGGATCGCGCTTGCCGATGCGACGCTGCGGGAAGCGTTCGCCGGCCGCTACCCGGCTGCGTGGAGCCGGATCCAGGCACGCCGCGCCTTCATGGCAGAGTCGCTCGGGATCGCTCTCCACGCCGACGTGCTCCCGTTCTCGAACCTGCCGGCGTACCTGCCCCCGTTCCTCCTCAGCCCGGATCGGGCGATGACCATGGCACCGGCATGACCGACCCACTCGAGCTCGTGCGGATCGCGAGCGGCGACGTCGAGGTGGAGGTCCTCCCCGACGTTGGGGCGCGGCTCCACCGGGTCCGCGTCCGCGGCCACGACCTGCTGCGGACGCCGGCCGATCTCCGCCGCCATCTCGACGACCCCTGGTTCTGGGGCTCCTATCCGATGGCTCCGTGGTGCAACCGGCTGCCGGCCGGGGTCATCGCCGGCGTCGCCGGGCACGATCTCGATCTGCCCCCGAACTTCCGCGCCGGGACCGCGATCCACGGCCAGGTCGCCCGGGCGAGCTGGCGCCGCGTGGGCGACGGCACCTTCGCGATCCGCGGCGGCGGCGATGGCTGGCCGTGGCCGTACGAGGTGCAGCAGTCGATCGAGCCGGCGCCGGACGCACTCACGGTCACGCTCCGACTCACGAACCTGGCCGCGGACGCCATGCCCGCCGGTCTTGGGATCCACCCGTGGTTCCATCGGCCGGTCCGTGTGCGGATCGCAGCCGCCGCCGCCTGGGACGCCAACCCATCGCCCGCGGCGGATGCCACCCCGGTCGCGGGGGAGCTCGATCGACGCAAGCTCGTGGAGCTGCCCGACGGCCTCGACGCGACGTGGACGGATCTCGACGAACCGCCCGTCACCCTCGCCTGGCCGGAGTCCCGAATCCTGGCCACGATGACGACCACGCCACGCGTGCCGTTCATCGTCGCGGCCAGTCCCGGCGAGATCGACGCCGTCGCGGTGGAGCCGGAGACCCACGCACCGGCCGGCGTGCGACGCCTCCTTCACGACGAGCCGGGTGGTCTCGACCTCCTCGCGCCCGCGGCGACGATGACCCTGGCGATCCGGTTTGCCTTCGCCACCAACGGATCGGCCGAAACCTGACACTCCCTGTCGACCGGTCGGGCGAAGATCAGCCCATGGATCGGGCAACCCTTCGCGGCGCGATCATCGCCGGCCGGGAGCGCCTGGCGACCGCGCTGGCGCCGTACGACGAGACTGCGATGCTCGACCGCGTCGACGGTGACTGGACGCGCAAGGACGTCATCGCCCACCTGGAGGCATGGGAGCGCCGAGTGGTCGTGCTCCTCGGACGCCTCCGAGCGGGCGATCCGCCCAACGACGAGGTCGACACGGACGAGCTCAATCAACGGTTCTTCGAGGCGGGCCGCGACCGATCGCTCGGCGACGTGATGAGGGGCGAACGCGACGCAGCCGAACGGATGCTCGCAGCGATCGATGAGGCGACCGACGAGGAGCTGTTCGACGGCGCGCATTTCGCCTGGACCGAAGGCGAGCCGTTCGCGGACTGGTTCCGCGGGAACGGCGACGAGCACGTCGACGAGCACCTCGAGCAGCTGACCCGGTCGGCCCGAGGAGTCCAGGACCGCTCGTCGACGAGGGGCTAGTCGACGAGGCGCTCGCCGATCAGTACCACTTCCGAACGCGGGGCTTGTCGCTCGGTTTGTTCAGGACCGTGACCATTCGAGCGCCGAGCCAGGCGATGACGAGCGACCCGTGGGTCACGAAGACGAGGCCCGCCGCGACGAGGTAGCCCTCAGGGTGCGCGCCACCGGCGGTGATCATGACCGAGCCCAGGAAGAGCGCGGCGACCGCGAGCAGGGCCGCAACGATCGACAGGACGACCGCAACCGTCCGGCGCAAGGCTCGGGAATCCGTGATGACGAGCGACAGCACGCCGAAGCCGCCCGCCCAGATCGCCACGATCGTCCAGAGGCCCATGCTCGTCGGGTCGTGCGCCGGGAGCACGAAGGCGACGACCGATGCAAGCCAGACCGCGATCCCGATCGTCACGACCGAAACGATCCGGATCAGCGCGGGCATGCGCGATCTACCCCACGAGGTCCAGGTTCGCGAGGCTCGCGAGCATCGTCTTGCGCCCGACGGCGGGATCCTTGAACGCGACGGTGATCTCCTCATCGCTCCGGGTGAGCTTGCTCGTCACGACGATCCCGTCGCCCCATCGGGCATGCCGGACGCGATCCCCGTCGCGGTACTGGCGCTCGCCGGGGACGATGGGCCGAGGCGGACGGGCGGGCGCCGCTCCGGGGCCTGGTCCAGGGCGCGTCAGGGAGCCTGACCTCGCCCCGCCGTCGTACGCATCGCGGCGCGCGGCCAGGTCCCGGGTCGGGTGGAACGTCTCCCCCGGCCGCGGCGCACCCGGGACGCCGCTGGCCTCGCGGTACGCCGGCTGCGTCGCCGGCGACCGACCGGCGCCGCCCAGCGGCCGCCCGAACCGGGTCGTGCCGCGGGCACCGAACGCCAGGTCGAGGTCGACGTCGAGGCCGGCGCCGCCAGTCGACAGGTCCGGCCCGACCATCAGCTCCGCCGGGATCTCGAGCAGGAATCGCGAGGGCAGCGACGCCTGACCCATCCCCCACGTCGCCCGTCGCCACGCGTGCGACAGATAGAGGCGGCGCATCGCTCTCGTCATGCCGACGTACGCGAGGCGACGCTCCTCCTCCAGCTCCTTCTCGTCGTCGAGCGCGCGGCTGTGGGGGAAGACGCCCTCCTCGAGCCCGGCGATGAACACGACCGGGAACTCCAGGCCCTTCGCCGCGTGGAGCGTGATCAAGGTGACCGCGTCGGCGTCGCCCTCGTAGGAGTCCTGATCGGCGACGAGCGCGGTCTCCTCGAGCAGCCGGTCGAGGGCGTCCTCTGGTGTCAGGTCGTCGTAGCGGGTCGTCACGGAGCGCAGCTCGAGGAGGTTCGCCCAGCGCTCCTCGCCGTCCTCCGACCCGTCGGCGAGCATCGCCCGGTACCCCGACGCCTCGAGAGTCTCGTCGAGCAGCTCCGGAAGCGGCAGCACGCCGACCCGGGACCGGAGCCGACGGACCAAGTCGGCGAACTCGGCCAGCGACGTCCTCGCCCGCGGAACGAGCCCCTCGACCTCGCCTCGTCCGGCAGCCTCGATCGCCTCCCACGTGGAGATGCCTCCACGCAGCGACGCGCCGCGGATCGCCTCGATCGTCTTGTCGCCGATCGAGCGGGCGGGGACGTTGATGATCCGCTCGAAGCTGACGCTGTCCGTGTCGCTCCGGAGGACGCGCAGATAGGCCAGGGCGTCCTTCACCTCGCGCCGGCTGTAGAACCGCGTCCCGCCGACGAGCTGATAGCGGATCCCGTAGCGGAGGAACGATTCCTCGATCGCCCGGGACTGGGCGTTCATCCGGTACATCACCGCGATGTCGCGTGCCCGGAGCGAGCCGGCGTCCTCGTCGTCCGCCCGGCGGGTGAGGAGCGAGCCGCGACCGCCGACCAGGCCCTCCACCTGGCGGGCGATCCACTCCGCCTCCTCTTCCTCGTTGTACGCCTCGAAGCGCTGGATCTTCACGCCGCCCTCGCGGTCGGTCCAGAGCTTCTTGTCCGTCCGCTCCGTGTTCCGTGACACGACGGCATGGGCGGCGTCGAGGATCAGCTGCGTGGAGCGGTAGTTCCGCTCCAGCTTGACGACCGTCGCGTCCGGGTAGTCCCGCTCGAAGTCGAGGATGTTGCGGATGTCGGCGCCGCGCCAGCGATAGATCGACTGGTCGTCGTCGCCGACGACCGCAAGGTTGCGATGCTTCGCCGCGAGCGCTCGGATCCAGAGGTATTGCGGCCGGTTCGTGTCCTGGTACTCGTCGACATGCAGGTAGCGCCACCGATCCTGGTAGCGGGCGAGGACCTCCGGAGACCGCTCGAACAGCTCGACTGCCTTGAGCAGGAGGTCGTCGAAGTCGAGCGCACCGACCTTCCGGAGCCGCTCCTCGTAGCGGACCGCGAGCTTGGCGATCGTCCGCTCGTGGAGGTTCACCGCGTTCTGACGGAGGAACTCGGCGTCGAGCATCTCGTTCTTCGCCCGGCTGATCGCGCCGAGGACGGCGCTCGGCCGGAACTCGCCGGTGAGCGGCAGGTCCTCCTCGCGGAGGAGCTGCTTCATCAGCTGCCCCTGGTCCTCGGTGTCGTAGACGACGAACCGACGGTCGATCCCGATCGCCTCGCCGTCCCGGCGGAGGACGCGGGCACACAGCGAATGGAACGTCCCCGCCCCGACGTCGCGACCGGGCTCGCCAACGAGGCTGATGATCCGCTCGCGCAGCTCGCCCGCTGCGCGGTTCGTGAAGGTGACGGCGAGGATCGACCACGGCCGGACCGCCTTCACACCCACGAGATAGGCGATCCGATGGGCGAGGACGCGAGTCTTGCCGGAGCCGGCGCCGGCCAGGATCAGCAGTGGACCTTCGGTCGTCGTCACGGCCCGGGCCTGCTCCGGGTTCAGACGGGAGACGATCTCGCGCTCGCGGACCGCGGTTCGAACCGCTCGCTCCTCCCGCTGCGCGGCCTCGCGCGCGCGCCGCTCGTCGGCAGTGAGCTCCGCGGGCAGCTCCGTCCCCGAGGGTGCGTCCTGCAACCAGTCCGGCTCCGCGGGCGCGGCGGCGGAATCGGCCGGATCAACCTCGGAGAGCTGCGTCCCGGGTTCCGCGGCGGGCTCGTCGGCGAGACGGCCGGCCGGCCGGCGACGGGAGGTGGCGCTCACCCGGTCATTGTAGGTCGGGGGCCTTCTCCGGGACCCAACCGGGCGGGGAATCGGGGAGGCCCGGACGGTCGGTCCGGGCCTCGGAGTTGCGCTGGGACGGCCGCTCGCTACGGGCTGAGGACCTGGTCGGCGGGCGGTGCGTCGACCGAGACGGACGTGTCGTACGTGATCTGGAAGATCATCCCGACCGAGCCGAGATCGGCGCTCGTGACACTGACCGACAGCTTCGCCGGGCGGTAGTCGCTCTTGCGGGTCCAGACATCGACCGTCGTGTCGGCATTGACCGAGGCGGTCGGGTCCAGCGCCTGCATGTCGGCGCCCGAGACCTTGAGGGTCACGTGATAGCAGTCCTGGTCGCCGCACTTTTCGTCGGCGGCCTTGACCGGCGGCGTCGGCAGCTTGTCGAGGCCCTGCTTCAGCTGGTTCATCGCGTCGGTCATCCCGGCGATGTTGTCGGACGGCGCCGCGGACGTCTGCGGAACGTCCACCTTCGTGTACTTGTCGGCCGACGCGCCGAGCATCGCCGCGAGCGGCCCGGCGATCTTGTAATAGGCGGCGTCGCCGATCAACAGCGCGTCGAGCTTCGTGCCGAGCAGGGTCGGCGCATCGACCGAGGCCTTGGCCTTCTTGTTCGGGATGTCGATCGCCGCGTCGAGCTTGATCGACGACAGATCGAGGTCACCCATCTGCGGGACCTTCGCGGTACCCGTGAACGAGCCGGTGACCTCGGCCGTCTTCACCGACTGCAGCGAGGTGATCGCGTGGGTCAGGATGTCCTTCGGATCGGTCAGGGCCGGCGCGGCCGGCACCGAGTTGCAGGCGCCCAGGACGATGGCGAGCACGGCCAGGACCGCGGCGAGCGGTGTGGCCCTGCGGATCACGGTTGCGCGGGACAACGGGCTTCCCCCTTCGTGGTGCGTTGACGCACGAAGGGTCATCGCCGGGTGGGCGACTGTCAAACGGCCGATCGTCCCATTCGGGTCCGGGATCGGCCGTCCTCACGAACGGCGGCCGCGTCGGTGGAGGCGGCCGCCCGCGACGGCGAGGACGACTCCGGATCCGAGCAGGACGACGCTCGTGAGGACGGCATCCGTGCGCGGTCCCGAGGACCCGGCGACCGTCGCGTCGGTCGGCGGCTCCGTGATCACGCGCAGGCTCGGCGACGGCGTCGCCGCCGCCGATGGCTCCGGCGAGGGGCTCGCGGGAATCGAGACCGAGAAACCGACGGCGTCGAGGAAGTTGCCGAATGACGGTTCCGCCGCGCCGCAGCTTCGGCGTCGAATCGAAACGCCCCTCCCGGCTGAAGCCGGAAGGGGCGTGCTCTGCGCTGCTGGCCGGGACTAGAAGTCCATGTCCCCGCCGTGGCCGTGGCCACCGGCGGCGGCCGCTTCCTTCTTCTCGGGGATGTCCGTGACGAGCGTCTCCGTCGTCAGGACCATCGCCGCGATCGAGGCGGCGTTCTGCAGAGCGGATCGGGTCACCTTGCGGGCGTCCACGATCCCCTTCTTGAACATGTCGCCGTACTCGCCGCGAAGGGCGTCGAAGCCGTTCCCGATCTTCGCCTTCCGGACCTCGCTGACCACGACCTCGCCCGACGCGCCGGCGTTGTCGGCGATCTGGCGAGCCGGGGCCTCGAGGGCCTTGCGGACGATGTCCACGCCGACGGCCTCGTCGCCGTCGAGCTTGAGCCCGTCGAGCTTCGGGATCGACTGCAGGAGCGTCGTGCCGCCGCCGGCGACAAGGCCTTCCTCGACGGCCGCGCGGGTCGTCGAGAGCGCGTCCTCGATCCTGTGCTTCTTCTCCTTCAGCTCGACCTCGGTGGCCGCGCCGACCTTGATCACGGCCACGCCACCGGACAGCTTCGCGAGGCGCTCCTGGAGCTTCTCGCGA